>JBEEHI010000217.1:0-8918 GCA_041167305.1 Verrucomicrobiota bacterium | reverse complement strand
GCATTGCCGAAAAAGATTTGGACGCTCTCGGCATCGAAAAACCCACGGCGAATGGAGCTGAGAAGCCCGCATCATCCGGGACCGGCGAGGTCGATGAAAAAATGGTTTGGGATCAACTAAAGCAATGCTTCGATCCGGAGATCCCGGTGAACATCGTCGATCTCGGCCTGGTCTACGATTGTCAGCTCACAAAACGGCCCGAGGGCGGAACCAAGGTGGACGTCAAGATGACGCTCACCGCTCCCGGCTGTGGAATGGGTCCCGCGATTGCGCACGACGCGCAGAGCAAGATCCTCACGATCGACGGCATCGATGAAGCCGATGTGCAGCTCGTGTGGGACCCGCCGTGGAACCAGAGCATGATCAGCGAAGCCGGGCGGATGAAGCTCGGCATGGTTTAAATTCAAATCTCGCCGATTTACCTGCGACGTTTCGGGCGCTTGCTTTGTGTGTCTACTTGGCGAACGACATGATTAAAGAACGTCATCAATTTTCGGTTCACATGAATTTCAAGCGGTTCGCGAATCACCGTGGCCAGTTCTTCGCAGAGTTTCACAATGCTAGCGCTACCAAGCTTTTCGATTCTCGTTTCTAGATATCCTGGGCGCGTGTGAAGCGGATGGAACGGCACCCGCGGCGAACCCGCTCCCATGGGATGCATGCAAAAATCTAAAAAGGGGAGAAAATGTAATGTTACGCCGCGATGATCGATACCGGATGCATCAGTGAGTTCTTGCAATAGCTGCGAGAAGTCTTCTTCCGCCATAAGTTTTCCAACCGGCTGATCCAAGTATCTCAGCATCAATTCTCATTTAGCAGAAACGACTGCCGCTGCCCATGATTCGTTACATCCCTCGTCGTTACGTCTGAGCTTCGATCGCCACATTCAGAGAAGAAAGCAATGTTGCTTGACAGGCTCGTTCACTCCCATACTGTCGAAATTCTCGTCGCCGGAACCTTAATTTTTGGCGATTTTCCTATGCCTTCCACAGAAATCATTCTTACAGAGAACATCCCCGGCCTTGGCGCCGAGGCGGATGTCGTAAAAGTACGCCGCGGTTATGCCCGCAATTTTCTTTTGCCACAGGGCAAAGCCTACGAAGTCACGAAGCAGAGCATGCGGCAGCTCGACAATTTGAAAGCGAAACGCGCCGCGCGGGAAGCCGCCGAACTGAACGAGGCGGAAGAACTCGCGCGCCGGATCGGCAAGCTGAAGGTGACGTTTACGCTGGAGACCGGCGAAACCGGCAAGGCGTTTGGTTCGATCACCGCGCAGGATCTCGTGAAACGGTTGAAGAACGAGCTGGGCAACGAGATCGATCGTCATCGCCTCGTGCTCGAGCATCCGATCAAGTCGACCGGGGAACACGAAGTGCCGATCAAATTGCATCACGACGTGATCGCGAAATTCATTTTCCAGGTTAAACCTTCGAAGGAAGAAGCTTCGGCGTCTGAACCAGCCGGAGAAGTCACGGAAAAAGCGCGACCGTACAAGAAACGCAGAGAAGAAGCGTAGGCGTTCTTGTGAACGAGATTCCGTTTTCTGACATCAAGGAATTTGATGACTTGTCGCTGGTCCGTACTCATCTTCAAAATGGCTGGATGTGCCTCGAGATCTACAAGAAAAAAGCCCAGGTCTTCGGAACCGACTGTGAATTTGAAGAGAAACCTGTCTACGTGATGGGGGATCCCCAAGGCGGATGATGAAAGTGAATAATGCCTCCTGAGGTTGCTGGAACGGAAAGTAAAACACGGTCAAAAACCGGTCGCTCCCAGAATATTTCCGGTCAGTCAAATAGACCCAGTTATTCACCCTCTTCCACAAGTTATACACTAGACCCACATCGCTCCCCGCCTCACAGCACCGACGCTGAACAAGGGGTCTTGGGCTCGATGCTGATCTCGCCGAATGATGTGATTCCACTGTGCGTGGAACGGATCACAGCGGAGTATTTATACATTCCGGCTCACGCCACAATCTACGACCTTTTGGTAGAGATGTGGAACGAGCAAAAGGGAATTGACCTGATCACCTTCACGCAGTTCCTGAGGGACCGAAACTTACTCGAAGTTGTGGGCGGAGCTGCCGCAGTCACTCATTTGCTGACTTTCGTGCCGACTGCCGCAAATGTTCAGTACTACTTAGAGATCGTTCGCGAGAAGCACATCTTGCGCAGTATAATTACCTCATGCACTAAATCGATTGGGCGAGCGTACAATGACCAGGATGAAGTAAATGGCCTCCTAGATGACGTCGAACGAGAGATTTTTTCTATAGGCGAAGAGCGTTTCAAAGGGAAACTGCTTTCGATGAAAGATCAGGTTATGGAGGCGATCGAGTCGATCGAAAACCTCTATGAGCGCAAAGGAGGGATAACCGGCATCGCAACTGGTTTTGCAGAACTGGATCGAATGACCAGTGGATTTCATCCCTCGGAAATGATCGTTATTGCTGCGCGTCCGAGCATGGGAAAAACGGCGCTCGCGATGAATATCGTGGAGCATGTCGCTCTTCAGCAAAAGCTGCCTGTGGCTGTTTTCAGCCTTGAGATGAGCAGCCAACAGCTGATTCAGAGACTTCTGTGCTCAAGGGCTAGAGTCAATCTGCAGAAGGTAAGAGAGGGCTTTTTGAGTGACCGTGATTTTCCGAGTCTGACCGACGCGGCTTCAAAACTGGCCGAGGCGCAAATCTTCATCGATGACAGTGCTGGTCTAAGCATTCTTGAAGTGAGAGCAAAAGCACGTCGATTGAAAGCGCAGAAGGACATTCAACTCATTGTCATTGATTACCTACAATTGCTTCGCTCGAGCAGCCGTCGAGCACAGGATAATCGGCAGCTCGAAATCTCAGAGATTTCAGCGGGCTTAAAGGGACTAGCAAAGGAACTGAAGATTCCCATTCTCGTCGTCGCACAGCTAAATCGAAACCCAGAAAACAGGACGGGTGACAGCAAGGGGCGTCCGAGATTAAGCGATCTCCGGGAGTCCGGCAGTATCGAACAAGATGCAGACCTCGTCGCCCTTCTTGTCCGAGAGGAGTATTACGCTGACACCGAAGAGGAAAGAGATGAAGCGGAAGGTAAGGCGGATTTAATCATCGCGAAGCAACGAAATGGACCGACAGGTGATATTGCGCTCACTTTTCGAAAGGAATTTACACGCTTCGAAGATCGCGCGCGAAACACGAGCGAGCCGAATTAGCCTCCCTTCTGTAGACGCTACCCTGTGTGCAGCCTGGGTCTGCGCTCGGCAACAGGAAAGCCGATCTCGATTCGCATAGCGAAGCGGCTACAGAAAAAGTTACAAGGACTTCGCTGCTTCCACAACGTGCGCGGCGTCGATGCCGAATTCCTTCATGACTTGATCGCCCGGCGCGCTCATGCCGAAGCGATGCAGCCCGACGACCTTCCCATCGATCCCCACGTATTGATACCAGAGCTGCGTCACGCCCGCTTCAATGGCTACGCGGCGGCGGCAGGATTTTGGCAGAACCTCCTCGCGGTATTCCGCCGACTGACGATCGAAACGCTCGAAGCACGGCATGGAAACGACACGGGTACCCTCACCCAGTTCGCCCGCCGCCTTCATGGCGTGCTGCAATTCACTGCCGCACGACAAGAGAATAAGATCCAGCTTTCCGGTCTCGCGTTTCGCGATGTAACCACCGCGTGCGACTCCTTCGCGCCGCGTCTTGACGTCGATCTCGTTCAGCATCGGCACGGCTTGGCGCGACAGGGCCAGCAACGTCGGCCCGTCGATGCGCTGCGCGGCGGCCGCGAACGCTCCCGCGGTTTCCTCCGGATCGCCCGGACGGATCACGTCGAGCTGTGGGATGACGCGCAGTCCGCTCACCGTTTCGACCGGCTCATGGGTCGGTCCGTCTTCCCCGACGCCGATGGAATCGTGGGTGAAAATGTAGATGTTCGGCAACTTCGACAGCGCGGCGAGACGGATCGCGGCGCGGCAATAATCGGCAAAGACGAGAAACGTCGCGCCGGATGCGCGGAAGATGCCGTGGTAGGCGATGCCATTCATGATGGAACACATGCCGTGCTCGCGAATCCCGTAATGAATGTTGCGGCCGGTGTGATTCTCGCGCGTAAAATCGCCGACGCCTTCGATGTAGTTCAACGTCGAGCCATGGAGGTCGGCGCTACCACTGGTGAGGAACGGCAGCGCTTTCGCGAGGGGCTGGAGCACTTCGCTGCCGGCTTTGCGCGTGGCGATCTTCGCATCGGTCGGAAACGCCGGTATTCCATCCAGCAAGTCGGCTGGCACTTTCTTTTCGATTGCGTCATCGAGCTCGCGCGCTTGATCGGGATTCTTCGCGCCCCAATCCTTGAACGATTTCTCCCAGCGTTTGTACTGCCGCTGGAGCGCCTTCTTATGCTTCGCGAAGTAATCGCGCACGTCCTCAGAAACGAAGTAGTGCTCCTCCGGTAAACCCAGCGCTTTGCGCGCGGCATCCACATACTTCACTCCCGCCTCTCCGTGCGCCTTGTTCGTTCCGGCCACTTCCGGAATGCCTTTCCCGATCAGGGTATGGGCCATGATCATCTGCGGTTTGCCGTTGTCGCGTTTCTTCGCCTTGTTTAACGCGCGCAAAAACGCGGTCATGTCGTGGCCGTCGATTTTTTGGACGTCGAATCCGTAGGCCTGAAAGCGTTTCCCGGTGTCTTCGCTCTGGGTGACGTTGGCCATGGCATCAAGCGTGACGGCGTTGTTGTCGTAAATCAGGATCAGGTTATCGAGGCCGAAATGCCCGGCGAACGCGCTCGCTTCCGCGGAAACGCCTTCCTGCAAACAGCCGTCGCCCGCCAGACAAATCACGTGCTGGTCGAAAATCTTGTGTTCGGCAGTATTGAACCGCGCCGCCGCCATCTTCGCCGCCATCGCGACTCCAACGGCATTCGCGACGCCCTGCCCGAGCGGGCCCGTGGTGCATTCGACCCCCGGTGTTTCAAAAAACTCCGGATGACCCGGGGTCTTGCTGTGCAATTGACGGAAGCGTTTGATCTCTTCCATCGGCAAATCGTAGCCGCTCAAGTTGAGCCAGGCGTAAAGGAACATGCTGCCGTGACCGGCGGAGAGAATGAAATAATCGCGCCCGATCCAGCGCGGCTTGTCGGGATTATGCTTGAGTGCGTAACCGTAAAGCACGGCGCCCATCTCGGCGCATCCGAGCGGCAGGCCGAGGTGGCCCGACTTCGAAGCCTGCACCGCGTCCATGCACAATCCGCGGGCCTCGTTCGCCGCGCGGGAAAGAATTTCGAGATTCAAACTCATGAACACGGGTATAATTGGCGTGTCGGTTGAAACCAAGCGCAATCCAAAATCGAAACTCCGAAATCTAAAATGAAATGAACCGGTCAGGCGTCCTTCACATCATCGAACGGCTCGAGGGTTTTCTTGGCAAATTGCCGGAAACGATTCGCCGGCCGGTCCTGCACGAGCTGACGCCGCTCAAGGAATTGTTCCTGCGGCAACGCACGCCGCGTTTTGTCATCACCGGCGCGAATACGCGGCCGCTTCAGGAAATCGTAGCAACATTATTCGCCTGGACGCCGCCGGCCGAGTCGCGCGAGATGCTGATGGAACTTTTTCGCTGGCACGCCATGGAACTCGGCGGACGCGGGACCGTTTCGTTCCTCGACGCTCGCGGCGCGGACCGCCAAACGCTTTCGAAAATCGAAGAAGAACTGAAGACGCAGCCGGCTGATCTTGTGCTCCATCTGGCGGACGATGATTCGCATGGGATCGAGCTGTCCGAGTTAGACAACCTCACCACGTTTCTCGCAGCGCATCCGGAGGGCGGTCAGCCCAGAGTTGTTGGTGTTGTTTTTCAGCAACCGGATGCGCGCACACACCGGCAGCACAATGGCGACAGGCCCGGGGCGGCGCCAATCTGGACGCGGTCGCAGTTGCAAAGCGCGCTCCAGGAGCACGCCGGCGTCGGTCCGCATCTGCTTCAGGTCGTCGAAATCCAAAAGGAGACAGCCGACAAGGACGCCGCGGAATTCATGACCTTTCTCGCGCGCAACATGCCGAACGAAGCGCGCGTGGAGATGGCTCGCATCGCGCACGATCGCGCCACGCAAACCGAGATCGCCCAGACTCTGGTGAAATCCACCACCGCCATCTGCGCCGCGATTGGCGCGCAGCCCATCCCCCTCGCCGATCTGCCCATTCTGACCGCGCTCCAACTCGTGATGGTCTCCGGCGTCATGTACATCAGCGGACGCGAGCGCAGCCTGCGCGCGGCCACGGAATTCATCACCGCTCTCGGGGTCAACGTCGGGGCCGGCATGATCCTCCGCGAAGGCACCAGGGCGCTGCTCAAGTTTTTCCCCGGCTGGGGTAACGTCGTTTGCGGCGCGGTGGCCGGTGCCGGCACTTACGCGATCGGCCGGGCTGCGATCGTCTACTTTCTGGAAGGCCTGACGCTGGGAGACGCGCGCCGGACCTACCTTTCGAGCCGGAAAAAGCGCGCCGACCGGGAGTCGCGACCTGTCCGCCAGATCGAGGCGGCGCGATGATGCCTTCGCTACTTGTAGCCACGGCCCTGCGGGCCGTTCCGCACCACAAGCGAGCCACAACCAGACGGCCCAGAGGACCGTGGCTACACCAGTCGAATAACTTGTGAATAAAATCCGGTTTACGGAGCGTTTTGTTCACATTTTTTTGTGAACAAACAGAGGCTTTTCTGCCGCGCCGGCGAGTCCTCGTTCTCGCCTGAATGAAGCTGTCCGAGATCGACGCAACTCTGCGCGAAATCCGGGTCTCTCCCGTTAAGACGCTCGGCCAGAATTTTCTCCACGACCGTAATCTGGCGCGCTGGATCGTCGAAAAGGCCGGACTCTCCCCGGAAGATTACGTCGTCGAAATTGGACCGGGACTCGGCGCGCTCACGGAATTTATTCTCGAATCAGGTGCGCGCGTTCTCGCGATCGAAAAAGATCAACGCCTCGTGGAATTCCTGCGAAAGCGCTTCGCCGGTTCCCGTCTCGAAGTCGTGCACGCCGATGCGCTGGACTTCGATCTGCGACCGTTGTTCGCAGAGCCGCGAGTGAAGCTGCTGGGAAATCTTCCCTACTATATCTCCAGCCAGCTGCTCCTGAAGTTCACTAAATATCCAAGCCCTATTTTGCTATGGTTGTTAATGTTACAGAAGGAGATGGCGCGGCGCATTTCCGCGGCGCCCGGAACAAGCGATTACGGTTCGCTGACCCTCGCCGTCCAATTGCAGTATCGCGTCGAATATCTTAGGACCGTTCCGGCGACCGTTTTTCTTCCCCAGCCAGATGTGGATTCCGCGTTTGTTCAGATCACGCCACGTCTCCCGGATGAACTTCCACCGCACGATCCCGAAACGTTTTTCCGCCTCGTGCGCCAGGGATTTTCGCAGCGCCGGAAGCAGCTCCGAAATTTGTTACGAAAAGCAATCCCGGCGTGGGAGGACGCCGCGAGGGAACTCGGATTCGATCACCGGGCGCGGGCGGAGGAGTTGAGCCTGGAGCAATGGATCGCGTTGTCCGAGAGGGCACGATCGGGGGCATCGACCGGTGCGGACGCCCCTGCCTCGGAACGCTTCCCGGTAGTCGACGAAAACGACCTTCTCATCGGCGACGCGCCCCGCAGCGAAGTGCATGGGAATAACTTGCGTCACCGGGCCGTTCATCTCTTCATTTTCAACCGCCTGGGCGAGCTTTTCCTGCAGAAGCGTTCGCGGTGGAAGGACCGCCATCCGTTGCTCTGGGACTCCAGCGCCGCCGGGCATGTGGAGGCGGGCGAGGAGTACGATGAAACGGCCGCCCGGGAGCTCGAGGAAGAACTAGGGGTCAAGGCCGAGTTGACGCGTGTGGCTAAACTCCCGTGTTCCGAACAGATCGGCTGGGAATTCATCTGGCTCTACCGCGGAGAACAGGAGGGGCCGTTCCAGCTCGCGAAAGCCGAAATCGAGCACGGAGAGTTTTTCCCGATCGATGTCGTCTCGCGGTGGGCCAAAGCCCGGCCCGCGGACTTCGCTCCGGGCTTCCTTGAATGCTGGAAGGTCTTTAAGCATCAAGGAGCGGCGGTTTGAAATCGCCGTCTTATTAGGTCGGCGATTTCAAATCGCCGCTCCTTGAGGCGCTATCTACGCGCGCGAGTTTTCTTCCCCGCTGCCCGCTTCTTACCGCGCGCCTTCTTCGCCCCACCGGGCCCGCGAAACACGCGCTCCGGCAGATCACCCATCGCCGATTTCCGGAATTTCCGGGCCGCACGGCGCGCGCCCTCTTTTCCGCCGTGACCGTTATCGCTGAACAAACGGGTCACCGTGTCGCCACCACGGAGAAAATGTACCTGGAAGCCGTGGGTCTGTTTCTTGGCGCGCGCTTTGGTATCGATGCGCCGGATGTTTTGCTCCGAATCGGGATTAGCTCTCTTTTTCACCTGCCTCACTCTAAGTAGCGCGGGCGCGACTGCAAACGCGCATCAATGCTCGATCTTCCACGAAGCCGGCGCCGGCAAATTCCAGCCCTGCCATTTTCTGTCGTATTCCGCCGCAGGCAACAGGACGTAAACCGGATGCCGCGCGGCGCGCATCCAGGTGATCATTTTCACGAGATCGGGCTCAGCCATCGTCGTGCAACCGGCACTCGGCCGGGAGACGCCACGCCGGATGTGAAAAAAAATTGCGCTGCCCGCGTCGGGGACGGGCGGATCGGAGTTATGCCTGATCTCCACCAGCCAGCGATACGCGAAATCGTTATGCCGCATTTTCTGTTTCTCGAACCACGCCGGCGGCTTCGCCGGATCGGGGATCGTAACGAAACGGTTGTAGTCCGGACTTTTCACATCATCGACCCAGGCATCGGCGGTCGTCACTTGATGGAACGGGAAATCAGCGCCCGAGGGGAGCTGAGCATCGTACGTGTAAA
>JBEEHI010000216.1:0-2898 GCA_041167305.1 Verrucomicrobiota bacterium | reverse complement strand
ATCCAGCCGGTCTCCTACGGGCTGATTCATTCGCGCAACACGATGAGCGTGCGCGTGGGCGAGATCGCCGGACTCGATGATGTACAGAAGATCGCGACGAAGCTTGGCCTCGGAGAAAACATTCCGCGCGGCCCGGCGATTTTCATCGGCTCGTTCGAAACGGACCTGAAAGATCTGACCGCGGCCTACACAGTTTTTCCGAACGCCGGTGTTCGGAAACAAGCTTACATCATCGAGCGGATCGACGACGCGGACCACAACCCGATCTATCGCGCGGCGCACGTGACCGTCCCGGCGCTCGATCCCAGCGCCGCCTGGATGACATCGGAATTAATGGAGCAGGTGCTCGTCAGTGGAACGGCCGCGAGCGCGAAGTCGTTAGGCTTCAAACTGCCGGCTGCCGGCAAGACCGGAACGACGAACGATTACAAGGACGCCTGGTTCGTCGGTTACACGAACGCGATCACCTGCGGGGTCTGGGTCGGGTTCGACCAGCCGCAGACAATCATGGCGCACGGTTACGGCGCCGCGCTCGCGCTGCCGGTGTGGACGCAAGTCATGACGAAAGCCGCCCAGCGGTATCCGGCGCAGGAACTCCAGGCCACGATGCCGCTGGCCCGCGCCACGGTTTGTTCCATCTCGAATCATCTGGCGACGACGGGATGCAACGCGGCCGGGACCGCGTACGAGACGACGTTACCGGACGACAAAGTGCCCACGGTTCTATGCGAAATTCACGGCGGCACTCAGACGCAATTTGCCCAGAAGCTCCAGGACCTGGGCCAAAAGGCGACGACGCTGCCGACCCGGCTCTTCCAATCATTCCGAAAATTCTTCGGAGGAAAATGAGCCGGATCGCGCTTCTCCGCATTGCAGCGGCGTTTTGTTTCATCGCGGTGGCGCTCGGTGCGTTCGGCGCGCACGCGTTGAAGGCGACCTTGCAAAGCAGCGGGATGCTGGATGCCTGGAACAAAGCCGTGCTTTACCATTTGGTGCACGCCGTCGCGCTGCTGGCGCTCGCGCTTTATGGCGCGGGTAACCGCGGGGCTTACCTGCTGCTCGCTGCCGGCATTCTGTTTTTCAGCGGCAGTCTTTACACGATGGCCCTCACTAACGTTCGCTGGCTCGGCGCGATCACGCCGCTCGGTGGCCTCTGCTTTCTCGCCGGCTGGGCGTGGCTGGTGATTGCGCCGAAGTTGTAATTCCTCCTGCTCCTGCTCCTGCTCCTGCTCCTGCTCCTGCTCCTGATCGTGATCGCGCTCCTGATCCTTTCCTGGAACTTCGACCGCTCTAAAAGATCAGGAGCAGGATCATGAGCATGAGCAGGAAAACAGCGCATCATCCCGAGCCGCGCAGACGGCGAGGGACCTCTCAGTTGTAATCTTGGTCACACAAGCGAGGACCTTACGGCGCCTTGAGTAAACGCTTGGAACATCGCGGTAGCGGAAGAGCGCTTGAGAGGTTCCTCGGCGCGCTTCGCCAGCCTCGGGATGACACGCGTTGATAGCGCCATCGCGCGACCGCACTTGTCGGGATCGCCTCTCTCCTGCTATTCTGGTCACCGCCGATGCTGCATTTTTTTCAAAACCAAAAGCCGCTCATGACGGCAGTCATTTTCGTCGCGACTTATTTCGCGACGCTCACCCTGGGCCGTCTCCTTAAGCGCAAGGCCGGCGTGCGGCTCGGGATTCTGTTCCAGCTTTTCTGCCTCACGCTTGCATTTTTCGCCGCGATGTCCTTCTACGGCGTGGAGGCCGACTGGCGCAGACACGTCGGCGCCGCGCTCTTCCTTCTCAGCACCGCGTTCGTCATTGCTCTTATCGATCGCTACTTCTGGGATGGTTATTGGGAACGAAAGCGGCGCGCGACCATTCCGCATTTTCTCCGGCAAGTTGTCGCGCTGTTCATCTATCTCATCGCCCTGCTAATCGTCTTGAGCGTCGGCTATCACGCACAAGCCGAGCTCCGCGGTTTGCTCGCCGGCTCCGGCATCGCCGCGATCGTCATCGGCTTTGCGACGCAGGATTTGTTCGGCGGAATCATTGCCGGCATCGCCCTCCAGATCAGCAAACCCTACAAGGTCGGGGACTGGCTCCATATCCAGGAGCGCTACGCCGAGGTCATGGAGATCAACTGGCGCTCGACCCGTCTCCGCACCAACGACGGCATTTACCTCGACATCCCCAATTACCAGATCGCGCGCAACACCATCGTCAATCTGCATTACCCCACCCAGGTCCATGCGATGCGTTTGCGAGTGGGCGCCGATTATGACGTTCCGCCGAACCGCGTGAAAGACGCGCTCCGTCGCGCGGCCTCGAGCGCCGAGGGCGTCCTTCCCGATCCGCCCATGAAGGTTTTCGTCATGGACTTCGCCGATTCCGCGGTGATCTACGAAATCAAGTTCTCAATGGGGAACCACCGCGAATACAACGATGTCTGCGACGCCATCCGGACCAACATCTGGTACGAATTCAAGCGCCAGCACATCACCATTCCCTTCCCCATCCGCACGCTCCATTTGCAACGCGGCCCGAAACGCATCGCCGACGACCGGGCGGAGGCCCGCGCGATCCTCCGCGGCGAAGCGATCTTCGATTGCATGAACGACGCCCAGCTCGAAACCGTCCTGCGCAACGCGCAGCTCCAGCGTTACGGCCGGGGCGAGCGCCTGATTCGCGAGGGAGAACCGGGCGACTCGATGTTTGTCATGCTGCGAGGCGACGCCGCGGTTTCGGTGGCCCGGAATGGCGCGAGCGTGCGCGTCGGCGTGATGCGCCAGGGCGATTGCTTCGGCGAATTCGCGCTGCTCACGGGCGAACCGCGCTCCGCCACCATCTCCGCGGAGAACGACTGCGAAGTCCTCGAAATCAGCAAGCCGGTCATGGCGGAGGTGCT
>JBEEHI010000215.1:0-18924 GCA_041167305.1 Verrucomicrobiota bacterium | reverse complement strand
TGGACGGACCAGATGCCGAGATCTCGCCGGACCGGAAATGGATCCTGTCCTGGGGCGCGGATCGGTGGCTGGATTTGTCCGACGCCGCGACCGGCAAACTCGCGAACAATTATCACGGCCCGGCCGTAATCGAAAAGGTGATGATGGCGCCCGATTCGTCGGGCTGCTACGTGGTATTCGATAATACCGCCTTCCTGCTTCAGGGCCATCACGATCATTACATCGTGAAACTGAGTTTCCCTGAATTGAAGATCACCGGTTCTCTTCGCCTGCTCGATTACATCCTGAACCCTTCACTCTCGCCGAACGGCAAACGGCTCCTGGTTCTGCAAGGCACCAGCGACCACGAGCGGTTGCTCGTCTTCGACGCCGAAACTTTGAAGCAGCTCAATTGAGCGACACAAGGAATTCGAGCGGAATTCGCGAAAAGGGCTTGTCGTTGGTGGTACCTGTCCGCTAGGAAAACGCCTTCAGATGCTTTTCAACTCGCTCACGTTCGTCGTTTTCTTCGCGGTTGTCGTCACGCTCTATTGGAGCATCGGCTCGTGGCAGGCGCGGAAAAATCTGCTCGTAATCGCGAGCTACATTTTCTATGGCGCCTGGAACCCGCCGTTCGCGGCGCTGCTTTTCTCGACGACGGCGATGGACTACTGGCTCGGAGCGCGCATGGCCCGGGCGCACGGGGCGCGATCGCGGAAGCTGTGGCTCGTCGGCAGTGTCGCCATGAACTTGAGCATGCTCGGGTTCTTCAAATACGGGAACTTTCTCCTGGAGAATTTCCAATGGTTAATGGCGCGAATGGGAGTCATCTACCAGCCGCCGCATCTCGATATCCTTCTCCCCGTCGGAATTTCCTTTTACACCTTTCACTCGCTCTCCTACACGCTCGACATTTATCGCGGTGTCCTCCAGCCGACGAAGTCGCTCCGCGACTTCGTCCTCGCCGTTTCTTTTTTTCCCCAGCTCGTCGCGGGGCCGATCGTGCGGGCCGGAGATTTCCTGCCCCAGCTGCTTCGGGCGCCGAGTCTGCGTGTGGGTCAGTTCCTTTGGGGACTGCTGCTCATGACCCTGGGCCTGTTCGAAAAGATCGTGCTCGCGGATACGATGCTTTCGGGGGCGGCCGACCGGATCTTCACTTACCCGGGACCGCTCATCGCGCTCGATAGCTGGCTCGGGGTTATCGCTTTCGCGGGCCAGATCTTCTTCGATTTTGCCGGCTACTCCATTTGCGCGATCGGCGCGGCCCTGTGCCTTGGCTTCCATTTGAAGGACAATTTCCGTTTCCCTTACGCCGCGATCGGCTTTTCCGATTTTTGGCGGCGCTGGCATATCTCGCTTTCTACCTTCCTCCGCGACTACCTTTACATTCCGTTGGGCGGCAATCAGGTTCGCCCGTTCCGCGCGGCCCTTAACCTGGTCATCGTTATGTTTCTCGGCGGCCTCTGGCATGGCGCGGCCTGGACTTTCGTCGTCTGGGGATTGCTACATGGTTCCTATCTCGTCATCGAACGCGTCCTTCGGATCTTCTTCGAAGATAAGCCGTGGGCTAACAACGTCGGCACGCGGTTTCTGGCGGGCGTGGCTACCTATGGAGCGGTCTGCATCGCCTGGGTGTTCTTTCGCGCGTCGGACTTCACCGTGGCTTCGCGCCTGCTCGGAGGAATGTTTGGCCGGCACGCCGGCGGTGACGCCATTCTTTCCACGCGTGAGATGTTGCAGATCGTTATCGTGACCGCGTGCATGATCCTGGTCCACGCCATCCTCCGCGAGAGCAATATTGAAACAGCCGTCACGCGCCTGCCACGCTGGACGGTGACTGGCGCGTGGGCGGCGATGGCCTGCGCCATCATCCTCACTCAAGGAAGCAGCAATGCCTTCATCTATTTCCAATTTTAAACGGATCCTTCGTCTGCCGCGCCTGTTCTTCCGGCCGCCGACACTGGAAGAGAGTGTGCACGGCGGGCCACCGCTCGAATTCGAGCGGCCTATCCCGCCAATCCCGTGGCGCGGAATGACAGTGACCGCGGTGTTACTCGTTCTTGGCGCAACCTTGGCGTGGGAACTTTATGTTCGCTCGATGGGTTACGCTCCCACGCTTAACGATACCGACGACCTTTGGACACAGGTGCGGCGCCGGGTTCAACCGGAGTCGTTAGTGGTAGTCGGGGAATCGCGGCCACTGTTCGACCTGGACCTGGATGAACTGGAGAAAGGACTCGGGAAGCGGCCGGTTCAGCTCGCCATCGCCGGCAGCTGTGCCTACCCCGTGCTCGCCGACCTCGTCAATGACGAGACGTTCCACGGAACTGTCATCTGTAGCATCGTCCCCGGGATGTTCCTGGCCCCAGGTGGACCGTTGCTGGAAACTTCTGAGAAAGCTCTTAAGCGGCACCACAGCCAGACCGTCGCTCAACGCGCGAGTCATCATCTGGGCATGTTCCTGGAGGAACGGATCGCTTTTCTGAAACAGGAAGACCTTACCCTGGAGAGGCTTCTCGCGAACCTGCCGATCCCGAACCGGCCGAATGCGCAGGTGCCCCCGACGTTCCCGCCCTATTTTCAAACGGTCGACCATGAACGCCGCATGCGCATGACGGAGAAGTGCGCGCAGCCCGGCGAACTGCAAACGAGGATCCAGCACATTTGGCTGCCGCTCTTTACCCCACCGCCACCGCCCAGCTATGTGCCGAAAGAGGTATTCATGGAAAAGATGGGCAAGGCGGTCGCGGCGCGGTTTGGCGACACGGTAGCTACCGTGAACAAACTTCGCGCCCGCGGCGGCA
Source organism: Verrucomicrobiota bacterium (assembly GCA_041167305.1). Classification (GTDB taxonomy): domain Bacteria; phylum Verrucomicrobiota; class Verrucomicrobiia; order Chthoniobacterales; family UBA10450; genus AV80. Next base: position 16,141 of record JBEEHI010000215.1, on the reverse strand, counting down.
GGATCATCTTTGTTCGGTTCCCAAACAGCGGAGAACTGAAGGCCTTGGAAGATCGGCTCTCCCCCCGCGAGAAGACCTGGGATCCGTTGATCAAGAGCACGGGTGCGCCGGGAATCTACTATTCAGATTTTCCCGAGCTTTCGGGCTTCAACTGTCCCGAGTGGTCCCATCTTTCCGCCGGCGACTCCGTCGAATTCACCAAACGCCTCGTGCCGCATTTACGAACCGCACTCGGTATGTAACTGTTCGATCGAGGAAGAGGATGAGCATGAGACTGGGACTGCTAGCTGTGACTATCGTTTTACTGGCATCGCTCCGCGCCAGCGAGGGGCAAACCGATGTTCATCCCCAAACTTCCGGAGCCGCCGGGACCATTCTTTTCCAGGACGATTTTTCGAAGCCGGTGAATAGTTGGACGGTCGCTAAGACCGACTACGCGGAGTTTGGTTACAGCGACGGCGAATATCGAATCCATCTCACCAAGCCCGATTTCAATACCTACTCGATCCTGCCCACGCAGAAATTTGATAATGTATCCGTGGAGGTAGATGCGCGTCTTGCCTCCGGCCCTGCCAATGGTGTCTTCGGCATCCTGTGCCGCGCCCAAGCGACTGAGAACACGGCCAGCAAAGCCTACATCTTCGCGATCCGCGCCGATGGTGTTTTTGCCATCCTGAAACGAACGAGCCCAACTTTCTGGGACGCGATCGCTACCGGCCACGGCTCGAAGGCGATCAAGCCCGGCAACGCGACCAATCGTCTGCGGGCCGATTGCGCCGGCGGCAAGCTTACCTTCTACGTCAACGGCGAGAAGTTACTGGAGACGACAGATACGTCATTCTCGGGCGGCCTTGTCGGTCTGGCTGTAACCACCCAGCCCAAAAGCGAACCCATGGACGTCCGCTTCGATAACTTTGTCGTGCGCGCCATCGCGCCGTGACTTTGAGTCTACGCGGTGCCCGCTGAATATCCGGGCGGACCCTTGGAAGTCCCGTGCTCCAAGTTACAGCGCACCGACAGCGCATCGGCGATTCCACGTTTCTTCGCCTTATTGTAGGGCAAGCGCTCCGCTTGCCTCCCCTCCGACAGCCGCCGAGATGGGTCAGTCCTCAAGATCGCAACCTTCCCCAAGGAGAAACGGCCGATCTTCGAGACCGAGATGTGCGAAGCGCTTTGAGTGCTGGTTCGACTTGGAACTCACTTTCGATCTTGAGGACTGACCTCGCCTGCTCCGCCTTTGTGCCCCTACCGCTTCCAGCCCCAACTCGCCGCCATCGCAGGAGAGACCCTTTCAATCTTTTTCTCTATGATGCGAAAATAGGACGCAGCATTTTTCGCGTCGTAATAGGGTGTATTGCGACCACCGCTAATCTTATCTTCAAAGATCAGCTTTCTGTCAACAGTCATGACTTGCACAAGAGTTGAATACTGTAACTCTATAGATAGGAAGCCATCAGGATTCTTCGGCGGAATTAACAGCTCTGTTTGCGTAGGAGGTACACCCACACGAAGTAAGACCGCAGCTTCTGTGTCATTATAAAAGACCATGGCAGAATCTTCCCAAGGAATCACTCGACCAGACAGCATAACGAGCTTTTCAGCCTTAAGTTGAAAGGGATTATTCCGTCTGCCACGCACGGCATCGACAATGCCGACCACGCGGGCCCTTCGCATGTCATAAGGTCCCGGTTTCTGCAAACCATCGGGAAGAACCACCCAGGCGGATCTACGGTGCTCACCGCCTTTGGCATCCGAGGCATTCTTAAACAATTCGAGAAACCATCCGTCCCCTACTAAAACACCGGTAAACGTAACACGCTGGTGGTGATAGCGAGCAGGTGCCCTGAAGACCGATTCGAGATCTTCAGCACGTAGCTGCTTAGAAGGACCGAGCACTGCGAGTGCGAGCGCCAGGATTATCCACTTATTGAGAGGCGTCATAAGGGGTCAGAGCTAATTATCGACACTGTTCAGGAGGGTCCGGTCAGCTGAATTCTGGCTATCCCTCGTTCGAGTGTCAATAGTTAGCTCTGACCCCGACTTACCGACTTACAATTCGCGCGGCAATTCGGTGGAATTCACCAAACGACTGGTCCGCACCTGCGCAGCGCCCTCAAACTGTGACCTTCCGGTTAGCGCTGCTACGGCGTTAGGAAAATCTTTCCTGAATAGGGGTCTTTGACTTCGGTGCCGCTGGGGAAACCGCGGACATCAACGTATCCGGATTTCGGTGAGTACGGGCTCGTGACAAAGCCCGGCTTGTTCGGCACCGGGATGGCATAGGGAATATCGCGTTTGGATTTCCGATCTTGCGGGGGCGCGGAAGCGGGGCGGACCTGCGGTTGGCTCAGCGTGGCGGTGGGAGTAGGCGTTTGCGGCGGCGGGGTCGCGGGAGGCGAAGGAGGATAATCCGCCGCGCTTTGTTCCGAGCCTTTTGTCTTCGGCCGCTTGTTTTCCGGGGGCGGCGTCTTCGGTTTCGGCTTCTGCCCCGGATGAGCGATGGAGTTTCCCAGAGCCTTGAAAAAATCGCCGAGCGATCCGGCCCGGACCAGATTCGGAGGCAGGCAGAGCGCGGCCATTGTCAGGCCAATGAGGATTTTGTTTTTCACAGTGTTCAATTGGTTAAGCCTGGGGTGCACCGAACCTTTTCAGGGAAAGAAAATCGATGCGATGGCGCGATCCGCCGTCCAACGAAAGGTCCGCGGCAATTTCTCCGATCACGGGCGCGAACTTGAAGCCGTGTCCCGAGAAACCGCCGCACAAGACGACATTCGAATGGGCGGGATGACGATCGATCACGAAGTTGCCGTCCGGCGTCAGGCTGTACATGCACGGCTTCGCTTCCCGGAAAGTGGCGGCGGCGCCGGGCATCCATCGCTCGAGCTCGTGGGCGATCGGCGTCACATCGCGAGCCATGTTTACGTCGCGATCGATTTCCTCCGCGGTCGTTATCTGGCCAAGGCCATGAAAGGCCACCTTGAGGCCGTCCCCAAAATCGGGGAAGCCGTAGAGCGGCGCCGGCAATCCCGCCCGGTCCAGAAGGAACGCCGGGAAACGATCGGCGCCGTAAAGATTTGTGCCCGGCGAAAACCACGCCTGCACATTGCGTTGCACGCGCAGCGTAACACCGAGCGCTTCGAGAGTTTGCCTGAACCACGGGCCTAACGAGAGAACCAGCGTCCTGGCCGAGAGCCGCGTGCCGTCCGCCAAATGAAGCTGGATGCCGTCGCCGTTCGCTTCCCAGCTTTGCATTGCTGTTTCAAAACGCAGCTCCGCTCCGGCCGTCCGCGCCGCCTTCAAGTGCGCGCGGACCGCACCCTCGGGATCGAGAACGCCGCCGTCAGGCTCGAACAGCGCGACTTCGTTTTCCAACAACTTCACGCCGGGATAACGCTTGGTCACTTGCTCCCTGCTCAGGACTTCAATGGAAAGGTCGTGTTGCGCCGCGGCCCGCTTCGTTCCCGAAATGATCTCGCTGCTCTCTTCGCCTGCCGAGAGCACGCCGGTGATGCGTAACAGTTGGTCGCCCGTTTCCCGCTCGAGCGCGCGCCACAGTTCGTAGCTGCGCAGGACAAGCGGGACATACGCTGCATCTTCGAAGTAAGCTTTCCGGATCATCCGGCTTTTCCCGTGGGACGACCCGAGATCGTGCGCCGGCCCAAATTGTTCCAAGCCGATCACGGACGCCCCTCGCGCCGCGCAATGCGCCGCAATCGCGCTACCCATTCCGCCGAGGCCGGCTATCGCTACGTCGTAGGTCATCGCGGCCTCCGCATTAATCCTCGCACCATAGCGCAGCACAAGAGCGAGCGCCGGTTTCGCGTCAAGCATCTCTCGTCGCGGGCAATCGCTTTACATCGGGGGCAGCGCGATTATCTCAAGATGCGCCATGGAATTCATGATTCGCCGCGACGGCCGCGACCTCGGTCCCTACTCCGAGGTCGAGGTGAGAAACCGCCTCATGGCCGGCACACTCGCGCTTTTCGACCTCGGTCTCGCGGAGGGCGCGACGGAATGGGCGCCGCTCTCCGCTTTTCCACAATTCGCGGCTAGCTACCGCGAGCTACCATCTCCGCCACCGATACCGGCGGTTGCGGCGGACACGAAACCTCCCCAAGCCATGCCGGGACCGCCGACGCAAAGCCTCGGCTCATACACCACCGCGACCTTGCAGCCGAACGAGCGTCCGCTGCACCAGACGACGATCCATTGGATGGCGTTGAGCGGTTCCGTCATCGGCGCCGTCCTCTCGCTCATCGTTATCGTGCCGATCGCGATGTTCGCTGCCTGGCGCGATTTTTATTGGGCCTGGCTGCTTCTCGTCATCCCTGCCGGCATCTTGCTCTCCGCGGCCGTGACTGTAAAGACAAGCGAGCTGGTCATCACCGACCGGCGCGTTCTCATCAAAGTCGGCTTCATCCAGCGCCATACCTTCGAGATGTTTATCTCGAAGATCGAATCGGTCGCGGTATTCCAAAGCATGCTCGGCCGGCTCTTCAATTATGGGACCGTCGAGATTCGCGGCACGGGCGGCTCGGCTGAATCTTTCGCGACGATCGCTGCGCCGTTGCCCTTTCGCGATGCAATTCAACTAGTCCAGAGCAGTTCTGAAAAACACTGATCCGCCCTGCTACTTCGCGGCGCGCCTCGGCTTAACGCGCTTCACACGGTACGAAACGTAAACGCAACCGTTCTGGAAGCGCTTGCATTCGAGTAACTCCAGGTTGATCTGCCGTTTCATCTCGTGAAAGAGCGGGATTCCCGCGCCGAGCAGCACGGGATGAATGTTGAATCCAATCTCGTCGATGAGGTCCGCCTCGAACAGAGCGCGCGCGAGTTCTCCGCCGCCCATGACACAAATGTCTTTGCCCTCTGCTTTCTTCAACCGCTTCACGAACTGGACCGCGTCACTGGATACAACCTCAAGGTCGCCTTGCTTGTGCGGTTTGAGGGTGCGGGAAAACACATAGGACTTTATCCCTGAATACAGATTCTCTTTTCCCCCTTTCATCTTAAGCGCCGCCTCGTAAGTCTTGCGGCCCATGACGATGGTATCGATCGTCTTCCAGTAGTTGTTCGTGATCGTGGCCGCTTCTTTCGACCACATGAGCCAATCCACCGCGTCGTCTTTCCGCGCGAAGTAACCATCCAGGCTTGGAGCGCCGCCGAATGTTACTTTCCGCATCTCCTTATCCTTCCTTCACCGTCGCAAAGCAGACGATGCGATCCGCCTCGCGATGGTTGGTCCATAACCGCTCGCCATCGAAAGCAAGCGAACGGCATTGAAACGGCACGCGCGCGAGTTCTTCGATGTCGGGGGTCGTGGCGCGCGGATCGAGGCGGGCCAGGCGCCAGTCGCCTCCGTTCTGCTCTGTTCCCCGCAGGACGTAGATCATCCCATCCACAAACACGTGGCCGCTGATCTCCGCCCCGATCGCAATCTCGAGCAAAATATTTCCCGCGGCATCCAGCTTCAGGATCCTATGTTTGTACCACTGGCTCAGATAGAGATGCTCGCCGTCGTAACTCAAGTAAGATCCCGTAAAGTCCGGGCACGGGATCCGGTCCGTCTCCGAAAATCCTTTCCCGGCCACGTATCGCCACAAATATCGATCGTCCTTATCACCTTCACCCAGGGTGAACCAAAGAGCGTCGCCGGCCGACACCGCAGCCCACGGAGTGCCCGGCGCTTCCATCTCTTCGGCTACCTTCCAGCTGTCGCGGTCCATTCGATAAACCCGCCGGAGATCGCGCGAACCAAACCAAAGCTCGCCCCGATGCCAGGCGAGAGCTTGCGGGGTGGAAGCCGGAGAAGGGAGACGTTCTATCTCCGTAATGTGCGGCAACTCTCTCATGAATCGAAGTCTATCGCGGTGACCTCCGCACAACAATGCTCTTTACAAACCGCTCCCAAATTCGGCAAGCTCGGCCATTCCGGCATAGCGCTACCCCTTTTCGAACCACCCCAAACCCCACCCCGTCCCTATGAATAATCCCAACACTCAATCCGGTAACTGGCTCCAACGGCTTTGGTGGTTCTTTCGCGATCTTTACAAGGAACTTCGACCATGCCGCTTCAGCTTCATCGTCCTCCTCCTGGCCGCGCCCGTTTTCCTTTGCGTCGCGCAAGGCACGGAAATCTTGCGCACCGTAGGAGAAGGCGCGGCGAACGACCAATGGTATGCGCCGCGCGCGTTCGGGTTCTTTGCCGCCTTGCTCGTGTGGGCGCTTTGCAGTTGGTATGCCGCGCGGGTGTTACTTTACATCAAGTTTCCCGGAGCACCGCGTAAGGAAGGTTACTCGAAACTGGCCGAGAAGATTGTGCCGCGACTGCTGGGTGTCGCACCGTTTCTGATTGTAGGTCTCGGTTTCTTCCACGCCGCGACGCCCTATGCACCCGATGCGCCGGCCCGATTCTGGTTGCACCTCTTTGCCGCGATCAGCCTGGTGCTGGCCATACTCTTTTACCTTTTCTTGATTGTGCGGCGGAAAATTATCGGCACAACGGAGGCCCAGCAGGTCACACGTCTAAGAGACTTGGGGTGGGCCACGATCGTCGCCGTAAGCATAATGCTCCTTACTTCCCTGCTGCTCTTTGTCGATTTCGCGATCGATCCGGTCACGCTTCCGCAATGGCTGGGTATGGGAACGATCCTCTTTCTCGCGGCCGCATCGTGGGTCAGTGCGGGTGGCTTGTTAGTCTACCTCGGAGGCCGCTGGCAATTCCCCGTTATCACGATCCTGATCATCGAGGCCTGCCTGGTTAGTCCTTTGAACGATAACCACATCATCAGGACTGTCCCGCGGCAGGAGGCGCACCGGCTCGATGTCGTCCAATCTTTCGCCCAGTGGTACGCACTCGCGGAAAAAAACGAGGGTGCGGGTGCGCCTCACACGGTGTTTATCGTCGCTAGTGAGGGTGGCGGAATTCGCGCCGCTTATTGGACGGCAACCGTTCTTGGCGAAATCCAGGACCGGAACGCCAATTTCGCCTCGCACCTTTTCGCCATCAGCGGAGTTTCCGGAGGCAGCCTGGGCGCCGTGGTCTTCGATGCGCTCCTCGCCGAACCGAATCCACCGTCCTTTAACTTCAAGAAAAAGGGCGGACGACATCCTGGGCCGGGATTTCCTTTCGCCCGCGCTGGCGGCCATGCTTTATCCGGATTTCGTCCAGCGCTTTCTCCCCTTTCCTGTTCCTCACTTCGATCGCGGGCGCGCCCTCGAACTGGGTTGGGAGAAAGGCTGGCGGGACACGATGAAGAATGACCGGTTCGCTGCTTCGTTCGTCGATCTGTGGAACGGCGGTTCGCGCGAATGGATGCCATCCCTGTTTCTTAATGGCACCTCGGTCGAGAAGGGTAAGCGCATCATCACGACCAATCTCCGGCTTACCACCATTTTTCTCGATGCCGAGGACGCCGCCGACAAACTCGCCGATTACAAGCTGCCCGCGACCCAGGCGTCCTGCCATATCCCGGTTAGCACTTCAGCCGACATGAGCGCGCGCTTCACTTATGTTAGTCCGGCCGGGCGCTTCCCGAATGGCACCCACGTCGTCGATGGGGGTTACTTCGAAAATTCTGGCGCGACAACGGCGTTGGAGATCGTCCTTCGGATCCGGGATGTTTGCCGCATCAAGCAATGGAATAACGTCGATGTGAAGGTGATCATGATTAGCAATGATCCACGGAAAGGTTCCAGTGTGATCTCTCCCGCGAAGCCGGGACCGGCGCCGTCCCCATCGCAGCCCGAGCGTTCTGCCCCCGTTACGACCGAAGGCGAATTCCTGGGCGACCTGACCGCACCGCCTTATGCCTTGCTCAACACTCGCGATGCCAGGGGTGTCTATGCTCAAAAAGCCATCGCCCGCGAACAACGTCGTTGGAAGGCCGGCGACTTGGAAATACCTTCCGATACTCCGGACATCCTTTACTTTGGTCTGCGCGAAACCGACGTCCCCTTGCCCCTCGGTTGGATGTTATCGCGGGAAGCGGCAAGAGCGATGCGCGAACAGGTCTACGTCAACGATGACGTCGTCCATAACCGCCAATCGATCGACGACATTCTCAAGAGTTTGCCGCCCGTCACGCCGAGTGTGCCGGCCCCTGCGCCTTAAATCGCATTCGCCGGCGGCGTCCTCCCCACGTTCTTTTCTGTTCGTCGCTCAATGCCATAAGCAAGTAGGGTTGGGGTATGGAAACGATCTCGACGGCGAACGAACAATCCAGCGACAAGCCGCCTGACGTGATCGTGCGCGGAAACGCGCGCGAATTTCTCCAGGAAGTTGTGAGCGGGAAGCATCACCTGCGCGCAGACGAGCCAGTGGCTTACGGTGGTACCGACGCGGCCCCAGGACCGTACGACTACTTGTTGACCGCCCTCGGCGTGTGCACCTCGATGACGGTTGGCTTATACGCGCGGAAAAAACAGATGCCCCTGGAGAACATCACCATCTCGCTCCGCCATTCGCGCATCCACGCCAGGGACTGCGAAGAGTGCGAAACGAAAGAAGGCATGCTCGAGCGGATCGATCTCGATATCGCGCTGACCGGCTCGCTCACCACCGACCAGCATTCCCGCCTCATGGCCGTCGCGGCGAAATGTCCTGTTCATCGCGCCTTAAAATCCGAGATCGATATCCGGCTGAACGACGGCGCAACCGGGTAGTGTCCTAATTTGGTCGCCGTTTCCCAAAAGCGGAACGGCTGATCCCGGCGGTGGAATATATTCCGACCGGCACAGAACTGCGCCGTGAACGCAATTCGTTATACAACACGGGTTTAGAGCAATGTCTTTACGCGTGGCATGGGCATTGCATAAGGTTACGGACAAGATGTGGGATATCGATCCTGTTGATCTTTGGTTCGCCTTGGCACTCGTCGTGGGATACTCGCTCCCGTTTCTCGCGATACTCGTAGAGTTCAAACTGCTAGAGCTGAAACAGCGCGCAGAAAACAAAGAGATACAAAAGGCGATTCGGAGGCGGCAACTTACCGGCGTTTAGAATCTCGCGGAATCGGCGAGCGCAGCCCTGAGGCGCCTTATGAGGCGAATTTATTCCCGCGACCCCAAGCACAGTCTTAATCTCAGGCTTGTCGTTCTGAACGAAATGGAAGGCGTAGCAACGGCTTGCGGTGGCGTGCCCGTCCAGTTCGAAGGTTTCGATCACGCCTTCCCAAACAACCTCGCCGTTGAACGTCTCGCGGACTGGCGTGGGGATGCGCCCGATGGGAATCGAACCCATATCCTGAGCTTGTTAAACCGACTCATCGAATCGACTTAAGCAAGCCCCCGTTCTATCCATTGAACTACGGGCGCAGCACAATGTACGCTCAGGGACGTTGAATCGCAATCGCTCCGATTTCAAATTAGGATTGACCATTGGCGCGAGATTCGGGCAATCTCAAGCTGTCTCTGACTCCCTCACACGGAGCGGATTCGGTCGGGCGGTTGGAAATCCGGGGGGAACATAGCCGTCCGACCGCCTTTTGTCCGTCAAAATGGACCGATCTTACAAACTGTCCAAATGAGCGCTACCACACTGGCTATCGCACTCGCTATCGGAACGGTGAGCAACCAATGGCTTGTCGCGATATTCGTTCGAAGATCGAAGCAAGCCATCCCCAAGACAAAGCCGGTCAGCAACGTTGAGCCAAAAGCGAAAAGGAGTTTTTGGCGATATGCAGCCGTGGGCGTGGATTTGGCTATTCTCATCGTCGGCATTTACACGATGTGGACCATCGTATTGCTGGGGCATCCGCCAGATGTAACACCGACCCTTCGACTCACCATTCAAATCTCATTGGTTGTCTCGTCTCTCGCGATCATAATTGCCTACCAAGCGCACAAGATTATCTACGGAGTTCTGGACCTTTTCTTTCGATAATCCTGCGGCTTTCAAATTAGGACACTACCCGCAACCGCCGGTTCTTGACGGCGCCTCGCGTTTCCTCTACGAATGCGTTAACTCTCGAAAGGAAATCCCATGTTCTTGCTCTCGTGTGGTCTCATCGCGGTAGTCGCGCTTTTCCTGCTGATCTTCGTCATCGGCGCGTACAATTCCCTGGTCACGCTGCGGAATCGTTACAAGAACGCCTATTCGCAGATCGATGTGCAACTGAAACGGCGTTACGATCTGATCCCGAACCTGGTCGAGACCGCCAAAGGTTACCTCTCCCATGAGCGTGGCACGCTCGAAGCCGTCATCGCCGCGCGGAACGCCGCCGCCACCGCCAACACCCGCGCCGCGCAAAACCCCGGCGACGCTTCCGCGATGAAAGAACTTTCCTCGGCTGAGTCGGCTCTTGGCGGCGTGATGGGGCGCTTGTTTGCCCTCGCCGAGGCTTATCCCGACCTCAAGGCCAACACCACCATGCTCAACCTCATGGAAGAGCTGACCTCGACCGAGAACAAAGTCTCGTTTGCGCGCCAGGCCTACAACGATGCCGTCATGACCTACAACACGCGGCGCGAAGTTTTCCCCACCAACCTCATCGCGGGTCCCTTCAACTTCGGGCCGGCCGAGCTTTTCGTCATCGACAAGCCGGAACAAAAGGAAGCGCCCAAGGTTTCGTTCTAGGTGTCGTTAACATCGCGACCCGGGTGGACTTCTTCGAGCGCCAGGATAAAGCCCGACGCCACACTACCCTCCTCGTTGTTTATTTCGTGGTGGCCGTCGCGCTGCTCATCGGCGCCGTTTACCTAGTGGTCGTGGTCATTTTCGGCGGGATCGAATTAAAGAATGCTGTCGATCAAACGACGACGACCACGTCCTGGTCGCACGCCAAAATGTTTCTCGCCACCGCGGCTAGCACGCTGGGCGTGATTTCCGCGGGCAGTTTCTTCAAGACGCTCTCGCTCGCGCGCGGGGGACGCGCGGTTGCCGAGCTGTTGGATGGCCGCCTCGTTAACTCGAATTCCACCGACGGCAACGAACGCAAGCTGCTGAACGTCGTGGAAGAAATGGCGATCGCTTCCGGTGTGCCGGTCCCGCAGGTCTACGTCATGGATGGCGAAGCCGGCATCAACGCGTTTGCTGCCGGCCATTCTGCCAGCGACGCCGCCATCAGCGTCACGCGCGGAGCCATGACCTTGCTGACGCGCGACGAGTTGCAGGGCGTAATCGCGCACGAATACAGCCACCTGCTCAATGGCGACATGAAACTCAACCTTCGCCTGATGGGTCTGATCTTCGGCATCCTTTGCCTCACCGTTATAGGTCGCATTCTCATTCGCGCCCGCGGAAAGAACGCGTGGCCGTTCCTCCTGCTCGGGCTCGCCCTGATCATCATCGGCTGGGTCGGCGTCTTGTTCGGACGGTTGATCCAAGCTGCGGTCAGTCGCCAGCGTGAATTTCTCGCGGACGCATCGGCCGTTCAGTTCACGCGCAATCCGTTGGGACTCGCCGGCGCATTGAAGAAGATTGGCGGCGCCAGCGAAGGCTCCGAATTGCAATCGGCTCGCGCCGAAGAAGTGAGCCACTTTTTTTTCGCGAACGGTCTGAAGAGCGAATTTTTCGGATTCGCCACGCATCCCCCCTTGGAGGAGCGGATCAAGGCTCTCGATCCGAGCTTCGACGGAAAATTCCCGCGAGTCGTGTTGCCCGATACTCCAGCGCAAGCTGCGCCGCCGCCATTACCCGGAGTTTCGCCCCTGGTCCAACCGCCGCCGCCACCTTCGCAGGCGCAGCCGCCACCGCCTCCGCTTCCAACAGCGAAACCTCCGCCGCTACCAATGGTTCGTCCTCCGCCTTTGCCCGTTGGTCCTGCCACGGTCGCGCAACAAACGATCATTGCCGACATCGGCCGCCCGCGAACCGAGCACCTTCAATACGCCGTCGATCTTCACCAGGCCGTTCCGCCGGCGATTCAAACTGCCGCTCACGATCCGTTAGGCGCTCATGCCCTGGTCTGCGCTTTTCTGCTCGCCGAAGACACGGCCGCGCGCGAGAAACAGCTCGAAGAACTGGGCCGCCGTACTTCCGACGCGGTCCGCCAGGAAACCATTCGCATCTGGCCCGAGGTTCAAGGGATCCCAGCGCACGCTCGAATCCCGCTCGTCGATCTCGCCCTGCCTGCGCTCCGCCGTCTTTCGCCTGCGCAGTTCGAGCAATTCCGTGCCGCGGTGAACGCGCTCATCGCGAGCGATAACCAGACCGACATCTTCGAGTTCATGCTCCAAAAGATCGTGATGCGTCACCTCGACACCCGCTTCTATCCCGAGCGTCGGCCCGTGACCCAGTACTACGATCTTCGTCCGCTCGTGCGCGATGCCGGCATTCTACTGTCTGCTACTGCCTACGCCGGCGCCGAGGATCCCGCTCGGGCGCAAGCCGCCTTTGCCAAGGGGGCCGAGTCGTTAGGCCGGATTGCGCGCGCCGAAATCCCCTGGCTCCCGCCCACTGAGTGCGAGCTCCCTCATCTCAGCGCCGCCCTCGACCGCTTCGCGCAATCCCTTCCGCAAATAAAGAAGAACGTCCTCACCGCCTGCGCCGAGACGGTCACCTTCGATGCGCTCATTCAACCGCGCGAAGCCGAAATACTCCGCGCCATCGCCGACACCCTCGATTGCCCGATCCCACCCTTCCTCCAAGCCTGAACGACCGTTCTTCCTCATCGCTCCCAGTTTTCTACTTTCTACTTTCTACTTTTTCACTCCCCTGCTATCCCGTGCTCCATGGGTGTGATCACAGAAGTAACCAGTCAGTCGATCTTCGGGCGGATCGGCAACTCAATCGTCGGGATGCTGTTCGGTTTTGCTCTGTTCTTCGGCTCGATCATTCTGCTCTTCTGGAATGAGGGACGCGCGGTCGCAACGGCGAAGAGTCTCCGGGAGGGAGCCGCCACGGTCATTGATGTGCCCGCGGACAACATCAACTCGGCTAACGAATCTATGCTCATTCACGTGACGGGTGAGACCGCCGTAACCGCGGCGCTCCAGGATCCCATTTTCAACATTTCGGAGAAGGCGCTGCGGTTAAGACGCAACATCGAGGTCTACGTTTGGAAGGAAAAGAAGGAATCCAAATCGCGCGACAAGATCGGGGGCGGCAAGGAAACAACCACGACCTATAGCTATGAGAAGGTTTGGTCGCCCGATCTCATCAAGAGCAGCTCGTTTAAGAGCGCGGACGATCATCGAAACCCATCCCGGCTCGAAGTCCCGAAGAAGGAGTTCGTGGCCACCAATGCCACCCTCGGTCAGTTTCGGTTGACCCCGCAAATCATCGGGAAGATTGAAAGCGACGAAGCGATGGAAGCGACAAAAGACCAACTGTCTCAAGTCTCCGACGACTTTCAATCGAAGCTCAAGCTAGACGGAGACAAATTTTACCTGGGCGATGATCCCGCCAACCCGGAGATCGGGGACGAAAAGATTTCCTTCGGCGTACTGCGGCCGGGAACGTTGAGCGTGGTGGCGGCGCAAACGAAGCAAAGCTTCACGCCTTACGTGACCACGAACGAGCGTGAGATCGAGCTGGTGGAACCGGGCAACCACTCGGCCGCTCAGATGTTCGCGCATGCGCAGGCGGCGAATCGCACGCTGACCTGGATCCTCCGCGCCGTGGGCTTCGCGGCCATGTTCTTTGCTGGCCTTCTCGTCCTCGGGCCGATCTCGGCAATGGCGCGCATCCTTCCGTTCCTCGGCTCAATCGTCGAACTGGGGTTCGCCATCGTGTCGTTCTTCCTCTCCGCGATCGTGTCACTGATCGTTATCGCGATGGCCTGGATAGTCTATCGGCCAATCCTGGGTATAGCGCTCATCGTGACCGCTATCGCCTGCATCGTGATGTTGAAGCGGCTTCACACGAAACGCGTCGCGACCGCTCCTGCGTAATTATCGCGTTCCGTTAAACGCTGTGCCGCTTCTGCTCAATCGTTCACTCCCAGGTCAGTGAACTGGTATCCATCCTTCCCCTTCTCAAAGACGAAGATGGATTCTCCACAAAACACGCTGTAGCTCTCTCGCTTGTCTTCTTTAACCGGCTTGGCGTCCCGAAAGCAGCGCCGCACTTTGGCGGAGAACATCTCGCCGCACTTTTTCACAAAGTTGACTTTCGTTAGCTGATCCCCACCAAAGGGGAACTTCGCCATCCCGGCGATAGCCTCTTTGTCTTCTTTTAACACGGCCGCTTTGAACTGGGTCCAAAACTCGGCAAAAGAACGCGTATCCGGTTTAACCTCGGCATGCGCGGCCGACTGCAGCGTGAGAAGAACAATGAGTGCGGTGGAAAACAGGAGTTTCATGATGCTGCTTTGCTAGCCTATCTTCGCGAGCTTGTGAATTAAAACTCGCTGCCTAACATCGAAGGCGAACCATGATCATCGGAAAGGTAGACAGTCTTTGGCGTTACCCGGTTAAGAGCATGCGCGGCGAGGAAATGCAGGAATTGTTCGTCGGTTACGCGGGAGTTTACGGCGATCGGCTTTTTGCCTTCGAAAGCTCAGCCAACTCAAAAGGCTTTCCGTTTTTTACCGGGCGCGACGAACGCCAGATGATTCGTTACTGGGCGCGCTTCCGCGACCCCGAGAAGGCGGCTCGGCCGGTGAACCTGGGTGAAGCGGAGAAACTATCGCCGACGCTGAATCCGATTTCGGCGAACGCGTCCGATTTGATGATCGATGTCGAAACGCCCGACGGAAAAAACTTCGCGGTCGATGACCGGGCTTTGATTGAGCATCTCCGGTCGAACCTCGACAGAAACCACGAACTGACCTTGCTGCGCTCTGACAAGGCGATCACCGATTGCAGTCCGCTGTCGATCTTCTCAGTGCAAACGGCGAAAAAGTTGAGTGAGGAAACCGGCTTCGACGTCGATCAGCGCCGATTCCGCGCCAATGTGTATGTCGATCTGGAATCGTCCGACGGTTTCGCGGAAGACAAATTCGTCGGCCGCTCGCTGCGTATCGGCTCAAAAGTAACCGTCGCCATCCTCCAGCGCGACGCGCGTTGCATGGTGATCACGCTCGATCCCGACACCGCGGAAAAAACACCGGCGATATTGAAGGCCGTCGCGCAAGTTCACGAAGGCAGCGCCGGCGTCTATGGCGCAGTGCTCGTCGAAGGAATGGTTCACAAAGGCGACCCTCTCGAGTTGCTTGACTAGCTCGCTCCAGCCTACGCCAAGGCTACGGCCTGGCAGGCCAACTTAGCGCGATCTTCCCCAGGATCTGCGCGTCGAAGAAAAACCACGCGGCCGCTGCCCGCTGTTGCGCTGCGCGAGCTCGCCGCTGCCGCGCGCGGAATTTCCCGGCGACCTCGGCTCCATCTTCGGAGCGGCCTGCCGGCGTTGTCCCCTGCCCCGCTCCTCGCGCGGGGGGCCGGCGGCATTGTAATCAAATCCTTCCGCGCGTTTCCGAACGATGCCGCGACCGATGAAACGTTCGAGCGAGCGCAACGGCCCGTGGTCTTCCGGTGTGATGAAACTGATCGCGTCGCCGATGGCCAGGGCGCGGCCGGTCCGCCCAATGCGATGGACGTAATCCTCCGAATGCATTGGGAAATCGTAGTTCACGACATGCGAAATTCCGTCCACGTCGATGCCGCGCGCGGCGACGTCGGTGGCTACGAGGACGCGGACCGCACCGGATTTGAAATCCTTCAACGCGCGCAGCCGCTGGTTCTGGGAACGGTTCGAATGGATCGTCCCCGTCTTAATCCCCGTGCTTTCCAGGCGGCGCGCAATCCGATCCGCCCCGTGCTTGGTCCGCGTGAAAACAAGGACGGTATCGAATTTCGGATCCCCCAGGAGATGAAGGAGCAGCGAAGGCTTCAAGTGCGAGGGCACTTCGTAAACAAATTGAGTTACCGTTTCCGCCGGGTTCGCGCGCCGGCCGATCTCGATAATCTTCGGCGAGTGCTGGAAGTCGTGAGTCAGTTGCTCGATCTCTCGCGAGAGCGAAGCGGAGAACATGAGGGTCTGCCGCTTTTGCGGCAGCGCTTTCACGATCTGGCGGATCTGCGGCAGAAAACCCATGTCGAGCATGCGATCGGCTTCATCGAGCACCAGAAATTCGAGTCCGGAAAAGTTCCCGGCGCGTTGCCCCATCAAATCGATCAGCCGGCCCGGCGTGGCTACGACAAGGTCGACACCCGATCGCAGTGCTTCCAATTGCGGACGCTCACTCACGCCGCCGAACAC
>JBEEHI010000214.1:0-8648 GCA_041167305.1 Verrucomicrobiota bacterium | reverse complement strand
GTCCGGTCCCAGCGACGATCGCGATCCATGGCGAAATAGCGGCCCACGACCGTCGCGATCTTCGCGCCGCTTCTCGCCAGGCCAGCGACACAGGCGTCGAGAAAATCTGCGCCGCCGGTCGGCGACGCGTCGCGTCCATCGGTGAAGGCGTGTACGACAATGTCCGTCACGCCCGCGGCGTGCGCCGCGTCGGCGAGCGTGACGAGATGCTGGTAATGACTATGAACGCCGCCGTCAGAAATGAGGCCGAGAAAATGAAGGCGATGTCCGCGCGCTTTGGCGAACGTTTCGTGCGCCACAGGGTTTCGCCCGAGCTCCCCTTCCACGATTGCTTTGTTGATGCGGGTCAGGTCCTGATAAACGATCCGGCCCGCCCCGAGATTGAGATGGCCCACTTCGGAGTTGCCCATCTGTCCTTCCGGCAGCCCGACATCGAGACCACTCGCACTCAGTTTGCCGCCGGGATAATCGCGGTAGAGTTGATCATGAAACGGCGTGCGGGCCAGCAACGTCGCGTCGCCATTTTCCTCGCGCTTCTCGCGGCCGCCCCGATTAATGCCCCAGCCGTCACGGATAATGAGGATGACAGGCTTCGGCACAGTGACGCATTTTCGCGACGTTCTTCCGCGCAGACAAGCGGTTTCCCGTGATGCGAGATTGACAAGGTGAAGCGCGCGCTCGTAGATCGGCCTCATGAAATGGCGCAATCAGTTGCTCGCGCTGTTCTGCCTGGTTCTTTTCGCGGCCTTCGGCGTTTTCTATTTTCAACACTGGGTCGTCCAAAAACCGTTCGGCATTATTCTGTTTGTGGGTGAAGGATTGACGCCCGGACGAATGGCGCCGACGCGCGTCTTTGCCGCGGGAGCGGACGTGCCCCTTGCTCTTGACTCGATGCCGCACACCGCGCTCGTGACCAATTATTCAGGCGACTTCGCGGCGCCCGATTCCGCCGCCGCGGCGTCCGCGCTTTCGACAGGCACGAAAGTAAACAACCGATCGATCGGCGCGGAGACTCATGGCGTCCCGGCGCCGACGCTTATCGAACTCGCACGTCGATCGGGAAGGGCGACTGGCCTGGTGAGCGACGGACGAATAACGAACTCAACCGCGGCCGCCTTCTACGCGCACACTTCCGACCCAACGGCACACCTCGAGATCGCCCGACAATTAGCTGACTTCTCCGGGATCGATCTTGTGCTCGGCGGCGGCACCCAGGATTTTTCTCCCGATACCAAGGACGGGAACCGTAAGGACGGGCGCGACCTGCTCTCTGAAATTCGGCGGAAAGGTTTTGATGTGACGCGCACTAAAGCAGATCTCGAGGCGATCCCAGGCTGGCGGCGCCCGAAACTTTTCGGCATTTTCGCGAGCGGCGATCTGGCTTACGCGGACCAGATTGAAACGCGGCGCGAACAGCCGAGTCTGCCCGACATGGTGCGGCGGGCGATCGAGCTTCTGCAATATAATCGCGGCGGCTATTTGCTGGTGGTGAATGCGCACTTGATGCGAACCGCGGCGGAAAAAAACGACGGAGAACATACGCTGGCGGAAACGGCGGAGTTAGACCGGGCGGTCGCGGTGGCGCTGCGGTATGCCGGAGAAAAGTCGACGATCGTTGTGTGCGGGAACGTCGGACTGGGTGGACTGCATCTGAACGGTTCGCCGTTTCGGACGGACCGCGGCATCGCTGTGCTCGGACTGAATTCCGCTGGCGATCCGTGGTTCTCGTGGGCGAGCGGTCCCAACGGAACGAAATCCTATGGGTCGGCTAAACTCGCTGCTCAACAATCACCCTCCCCGCCGGCCGGATCGTCCGTTCCGGAACCGCCTCAGGAACCGGCGGCCATTTATGCTCCAGCCGCGCTCGAGACCGTGGAAGATGTTGTCGTGTTCGGGGCGGGCCCAGGCACCGACGCGTTTCAAGGCACGCTCGATAACACCGCCATCTTCAAAATCATCCACGATCTGCTGTAGCAATCGATTTCGTGATTCGATCAGTCGTTTGGAAACAAAAAACCCGTCAATCAGTTCGACCGATTGACGGGTTTTTGAAAGTGAAGAGCGCGCTATTCGCTCGCCGGCACCAACTGCGGAATAAAGGTGAATGGGGGAGGTGGCGCCAATGGGGGCGGCGGACCTTCAGCCGGCGGCGCGGGAGGAGCTACCTCCGGGACGTCTTTGCTGTCGGAAACATCTTTCGAATCCGCGACGTCCTTCGAATCCACCGTGGTCTGAGCGCTGGAGAAATTCCGGTTTGAAGCGAGGAGATTGCCACGGCTCGGGCTGAAGGCTGAGACCTCGGCGACCGTGAAGGCAGTGTCACTGTGTGCGGCCGGCGCCCAATGCAACATCACATAACGTCCCGAGGTGGCAGGGAAGTCGATTGAAGCGCGGCCTTGCGTGCCGTCGTCGATCACCGAGCCAACGATTTTCATTTTCGCAAGCGCCTTCTCATCCAGCTTCAATGAACCAGCAGCGCTGTTCTCACCCGGCAAAGTTTGCAGGACGTAAAAGTCGATGGATGTGGCGCGCGGCGAATAGACCGCCGAGAGGCGGCGAATCGTCGACACTTTTCCGAGGTCAATGATGGTCACGGGCGAACTGTCTGACGGCGAAAAAGCAAACGCGGTCGCGGCCTGATCATCGATCATGTTGTTCGCCGCATTGAGATCGCTGCCCGAACTGACGTAGAGCGCGCGCGCCTGGGTGCGAACGTTGTAGTTTATCAGCGCGAAGCTCGCTTGCGGGCTGAGAGTGGATTTCGCAGTGACAGAAACTTTGTCCACGACGGCATCAGGGACTTTTTGAAGGACAATATCCGATGCGAAAACGGTCGAGGCAGAGACCAGAAGGCAACCGGAAAACTTAGCAAAGGTAGAGGCGAGTGTTCTCATAATTTCCATATCCACAAAAACGATAGTAGGACTTTTCTCCCCGCCCAGCAACAAAAATCTTTTGCCGGCCTTAATATTTTTTCCGGCCGTAAGGCAGTTGTTTCGGGCAGGACTTGCATCGTCCCACACCGGCCGAGAAATAGCACGCTAAATCGAGTTAGATGCTCCCAAGAGATGGTAAGCACAGGCCGTTAGGCAAATTCGCCGTAGAGTCGTTCGATCGCAATACGCATGTGGCGTTAGGAAATAGAGATGATCTTGGCGGAATCGAGGGGCCGATCCACTCTGCAGATCCAGTCGCGCGTGCGTCGAGCGCGGGATCAACGGATTCGACGTCGCCGGGAGGCGATTTCGCTACCTCCGGCTCCGTTGGCCCCGGCGATCTTTGCCAGGTCGACGACATGGTCTTTAGGACCACGAGCCGCTCAGAGTGCGTGGCGCAACGCCGAGCCATGAGGACTGGGTCGGCGAAGCAAAGGGTAGAAAAGCAGAGAAGAGCGACAAGGATGAGGAAGATTTTCCGCAGACAAAAAGGGCGAATGCTAATCAAAACCATACTTGTTATGGTTTTTATGAGCAACGGCCATGCCACACTTGGCAGCTCCACCGCAGAGTTCGTCGCTTCCGCAGCGGGCGCCCTGGCCCCGGACTGCACCCTTTGCCACCACTTTATTTACCTTATGAAGGAGCGCGCGAAACTGAGGCCTTGCTTCGCTTCAACGAAATCTGGTTGAAGCCGGAGAGCCGCTTCGTAGTGCGTGACCGCGTCCTGAAATTCACCAATACCGCAAAGTAGATCGGCCAGCTCCTTGTGGACCAGAGCAAGGTTTGGATCAACTGAGAGACTGCGAACGAATCGTTCGCGCGCTTCCTTCAAAAGACCTTTGGCAGCGAGCGCATGGGCAAGGCGAAACTCGTACCTCGCGTTCCCAGGTTCGAGTGCCACTGCGCGCTGCTCATGTTCAATCGCCCGGTCTAGATCGGCCAGCTCGGTCCAAGCAAAGCCCAGGTAATATTCTGCTTCGGCCAGCTTTGGATTTCGCGCGAGTGCGTTTTGGTACCGCTCAATAGCCTCCTCCAGGCGCCCAGCTTCATGGAGCGCCTTGCCGTAATTGAGTTGGGCCTGGGGATCCGCCGGCAGAACCTCTGCGACTTTTGCAGTGCGCTCGACCGCGGGCACGACTCGGCCGCCAAGCTGGGCGGCGCAAAGCGCTGCTACCGGGACTACCAAGATTGCCCAGCGCAGGCCGTGTCTCACCCACAAAGGCCACGTGCGCGGCGTTGGCAGCGTTGCCGCGCCGCTCGAGTCAATCCCAAGCATGGTCCGCGTCTGACTTTCGCGAACCTTCCAAATAAAACCATCGTAATAGAAATGGAGCAGAGCGGAGGCCGTCACCACCCCGATCAGGGCATGCTTGATCGCTTCGACTGAAACTCCGGAGGTGGTAAGCGCGATGGATCCGTAGGCCAGAACGAGTCCCACGTAGACACCGATGAGCGAACCACTGCGCCGAAAAACGAACCTCATAAATCCGCGAATGCTTTCGTCGCGCTCGACGCGAGCCCGGTTGTAAATCCAGACGATCGCCAGGTATTGCACATCGTGAAAGACTTCGAAAAGCGCGATGCCGACGAGAATGTTTTGCACGCCGTTATTGCAGTACCACCAAAAGCCTATGCTGCTAACCAGCAACGTGATTTTGATCGGACTCAGGACACCGGCGGTCTTCCAATCCCTCCATTGTCTCCACAGGAAGAGCGCGGTTACGGCGGTGAGCGCAAACCCTACGCCGTACTGCAGGTCAACTATCAAGGCGGGCGGCACTACCGGTCCGCCGCTTTCGTAATAAAGGTCGAGGCAGGTGCGGAAGCGCATCGGAGAGAGCAAAACGGCCCCCAGGAACCAAGCGAAGCAAAGCGCCAGGTCGGTCCGAGCGCGGGCCGCAGCCTTGCCTGAGGCCTTTGAATCATAGATTCGGCAAAAACCGTAGGTCTGCATCATGCCATGCCAGATTCCCCACGCGAGGGCGACAAGCTGAACCGCCTGAATGTTGTAAACCGAAGCCCAAATGCAGACGGCCAGCAGGACAAGCGGAGCGACGATGAAACGGATGCGAAATCGACGGAAAAGCGCTCGGTCCCCGTAGGCGCGAATCATCCCAGGCAGGTGATGGCCCATGGCTCCGAAAGCTCCTACAAAGAGAAAGATGTCCTGCGCGCTCCAGCGGGCCTGAGCGGCGGTGAAGATCGGAATAAGCAAGATGGGCGTTCCGACGAATAACAGGAGATCGCGCCACCGATCGAGAATCCAGAGCGATGCTTTTGCAGCCGGCTGCGGTCGTGGGGCGTCTCCTCCTGAAACCCGGGACGCGGAAGTTTGTGTCGGGGACAATGTACGCGTCGCCATATCACGTTTGTAAATCAAAAGACCGTCGAAAACAAGCTCCCGCTCCACGGTTCCGGTTAGCGGTTCTCGGAAGCGGGAAAGCAAAAGGCGGGTGGCATTGCTGCCACCCGCCTAATGAATTCTTACTCTAGTTCAGTTTAGAACTTCTTGGTCAGACTCACATACCAGTAACGGTTACGGATCGTGTAGAGCGACGTATCGTAGTTGTCGTTAAACGCTCCGAGAACCGACGGCGGGTAACGATCGAAGACGTCGTTGACGCCGACCGTCAGCTTGGTGCCCCACAGCATCCGCTGCCAGATCGAGGCCGTCGCGGCTTCGGTTACAGGCGCGTTCTTGCTGTCCTTGGACTCCTTCACATACGGAGCGGGTTCCGTTGGGGGCTTGACCCACTCGTAGCTCAACTGCATGTCGAGCGTGATGTAGCTGGGCACGGTGCGCTGCTCACCCGGATACAGGGTTTTGAAGTCACGGAGAAACGATTTGTCATCGCGGAAGTCGCCGATGTAGTTACCCGTGGCGACGAAGTCGAAGTGATGCCACTCCCATTCGCCGCGGAGGAAGCCCTTGTTCCAAGGAATCGCGCCCGGAGCCAACGGCAGGGTGCCGTTGTTGTAGTTGCCCAAGAAGCTGTTGAACGGCTGGCCCTGGCCGGGTTGCGCCTTCCAGGTGAAGAAGTGATTCCAGCCACCCGAGAAGGTGAACTTACCCCAGCGCTCGGTCGGAAGCTCGTAAACTGCCGTGACATCGAGACCGGTAACGTGGCGCTTACCACCGTTAGACGATAGAGCGTCAACGCAATCCAGCGATCCGTCCGCGAAGCGCGTGGTGCCCTCGGCCGGGCCACCCAATCCAGGGAGGCCGAGACCGCAATCATCCGGATCGACGGTACCCTGGGTCAACAAGACCTGCGCCCTCGAGGCAGAGCTCAAGATCAGCGCGGTGGTGAAGAGTTGATACACGTCGACGGTCATGGTGAAGCCCGGCAAGAACTTCGGCGTCCAGACGATACCAGCCGAATAGGAATCGGTGGTCTCCGGCGTGAGAGTCGTGCTGCCCGCACCATAGACGCCATCCGGCGGCTGGAGTGTGCCACCCACGGCTGGGTCGAACAGAACAGGGAAGTTCTGGAACACCGGCTGGAAGTTTTCGGCCGGGCTCGGGGCTCGGTACGATTGTCCCCAGCTGGCGCGCAGGGTCACGTCAGCAAATGGCTGATAGCGCAACGAGACGCGCGGCGAACCCTTGAAGTTCTCATCCGGGTTTTCGTTCACGAAGGTCGACTGCAGTTGGGCCGGCGAGCCGGGCACGATCAGCAGGTTGGTGTTCGTGAATTCTTCACGACGCCAGGCGATATCCAAATCCAGTGATTTCACCCAAGGCACATTCATCGTCGAGGTGATGATCGGGATACCGAGTTCGAAGAAGTAGGAGTCCACTTCCTGGCGGAACTTTAGCAGAGGCGCCTGGTTGAAACCCAACTGGTCGTTGGAGGCCTGAACCGGATCCGGAATCTGCTTCTGGTTGACTTCGCGATGTTCATAACCAGCGGCGAGATCGATACCGCCATTCCACAGTTTCGGGAACAGGTGGGCATTGAACTTGGCGTCATACAACTGATCGCGCTCGTAGAAGAACGAGTGGCCGACATAGGAGGCGCCACCGTTGGTCCAGTCCGCTGCGATGACATTGTTATCGAATGCAGCCGTTCCGATCGGAACGCCCGTCTGGAACTGAGCTCCGGCGGCATTCGTGTTGTTATAGATCGGCGCTGTGCCCGAGACTGGCGCGAATTGGCCGATGAACGGATTGAAGAGGTTGGCTTCCGTCAAAATATCGATGAACGAATTGCGAAGATCGCCGCTATCGACTTCCTCCTGTTTGAAACGCTCATAGACAAAACCGGCATCATAACCGAAGCGGCTGACGAAGTTGTTGTCCGCGAAGTTGAAGTCGCCGTTGATTCCCGCCACATAACGGGAGAAGTCCTTGTCGAAGAACGACCGGCGGTTTGCCAACTCCTGCTGGGAACGATAACGGACCGAGCTCAGGTTGTTGCCGAATGGGTTGAACTCGCTTATCCGTGCCGAAGTCACGTCAACCAAGAACGGCGCACCAGCCAGACCGTTATTTTGCGTGATGTGCGAATACATGACGTCGCCATAGAGCTGGAGACCATCCCCGAAGATCTTGTAACGGCCGGTGACCATATACATGGACTTTTCCATTCCCGGAATCGCAGGGGTAAAGGCGCGGAAGTTAAACCGCGACGGATCTAAGCCCACTCCGAAGTCGCCCGGCAGCGTGCCACCCGGCGGGACAGCCGGAACAGCGGCAGTCGCTGGGGCTGGCTCAAACCGGCGATAATCGTCCGGCGTGATCGAGTTGTCCTGCAGGTTTAGCAGAACCAACTGGCCGGTGATAGGAACGCCGCCAGCGGTTGGCCGAATCGTTTGGCTCGTAACCGAGCCCGCAACTGAGACACGACCAGCAAAGGTCGGGCTGTTGCCGTTCGGACCGCCCCATCCTGTCCCTTGCGGGCCATTGGACGTGTCGCCGGTGCCCGCCACTTTCGCGCGATCTTTGGAGTAGAGATTAGCGCGGGAATAATATTCACCTTCCGCCGCGATCGAGACTTTGCCGTCCAAACCTGTGACACCGCCGCGGAGATAAACCTGGCGCACATGCGCGTCGGTTTCCGTGGTGTTGCCATAAAGGGCGAAGAGTTCCGCGCCTTCATACGGCTTTTCACCCGGCCCATTGAGCAGGATGAAGTTCACGACACCGGCGACGCCGTCAGAACCGTAAACGGCCGATGCGCCATCTTTCAGCACTTCCGTGCGCGAAATGGCGCCGATCGCCAGAGCGTTGATGTCGTTGAAATTGAATGTCCGGCGTCCGTTGACCAGGATGAGGGTATTGGCAGAACCAATACCGCGCAGGTTGATCGTCGCCGAGCCGTTACCGCCATTGGAATCGTTTTCCGTGGCAGCGTTACCGACAAACGACGGCAACTGACGGAGGCCTTCCACCGGGGTGTTGGCGCCCTGTTTTTTCAGAACTTCCGCCGTGTAAACGGTCACCGGCAAAGCCGATTCAGTTTCCGCGGTCGGGATATAGCTACCGGTCACGACAACGCGCTCGGTCGTGGCTTCCGTTGGCGTGTTAGGCGCCGGAGCCACTGTGGGTGACGGGTTCTGCGCAAAGGCGCTACCCGTGAGGACGAGAGGAATTCCGACGGCAGCTACGAGAGCTGAGCGGAAGGATCCAAACGTGTGCAGTACGTTTCTTATCATTGTTTCTCCTATGGTTTGGTTAGGTTTGGCGGTGAGGATTACCGGGGTTTG
>JBEEHI010000213.1:0-3258 GCA_041167305.1 Verrucomicrobiota bacterium | reverse complement strand
GCGTGCTCGCGGCTGATAAGATGCCGCTCGACCAGCACCTGTTTCTCCAGGGCGGAAAGGTCCTGCAACAATTCTGAAAACGAATCCTGCATTTCCGGCAGCTCTTCGACGCGCGGCTTGATCAATTCGAGAATAGCCGTGCGCTCCGCCTTTTTCGCCCAACCGGGAAAGGCGCGGTGTTTGAGATTGCGAGCGAGCCGCACGCGGCTGCTGATCACGATCTGGTGATGCGGCCCCTCGCCGCGCAGCCATTCGCCGCCGGTCGCCATAAGATTCGCGAATTTCATGGCTAGACCGCCTTCTCGTGTTCGAGCTGTTTGATCTGGTCGCGCAACGCCGCCGCGCTTTCGTAGTTCTCGTCCGCGACCGCCTTCTGCAAATCTTCGTTGAGCGCCCGCATCCGATCGTCCCGTTCCACTGCCAGATGAGCGCGCTGGGGAAGTTTGCCGACGTGCTCCGTTCCTTTGTGCATCGCCTTCAGCAGGCTGCCCAGCCCTTCGGCGAACGTGACGTAACAAACGCTGCAACCGAGCCGCCCGGTCTTTTTGAAATCGGCCTGGGTGAATCCGCACATCGGACATTTCTGCGACGGCGCGCCTTTCTCGATTTCCTCGGCCGCGCCGATGCCGAGCAGTAAATCCGCGAGCGCGAAGCCAGTCGGGTCCTGCACGCCTTTCTCCTTCGAGCAGGCATCGCAGAGGTTCACCTTCTGCATTTTCCCCTCGAGGATTTGCGTCAGGAAAACTGTCGCATCATTGCATTTGCAAACGTCGCACAACATCGCTGTAGAATTAGACCTCGAAACGCCTGAAACATTCAACGTTCAACTAGCTGAGCACCTTCTGCGCCGATCGCGCCTCCGGCCCCTACTCAAAGATCGGTGTGCCGGTTGCCCGCGTCATTTCGCGGAAGCGCCCGATCACTCGCGTCGTGATCGAGCCGGGTTTGCCGCTGCCGATCGTGCGTCCGTCGGCTTTCACCACCGGGATCACTTCCGCCGCGGTGCCGGTGAGGAAACATTCATCCGCGATGAACACATCGTGGCGCGTGATATCGGTTTCCGTGATCTTGAGGCCCAGCTCCGCCGCGATGTCGAACACGACCGAGCGCGTGATTCCACGCAAAGCTCCGGCAGCAATTGGCGGCGTAAAGATTTGGCCGCGTTTGATGATGAAGACGTTGTCGGCCGTGCACTCCGCCACGTTGCCGGCTTCGTTCAACATGAGCGCTTCATCGGCTCCGGCCAGGTTCGCCTCGATCCGCGCCATGACATTATTGAGGTAGTTCAGCGATTTCACCGCTGGATTCAGCGCGGCCGGCGCGGTCCGCCGCGTCGCGCACGTCACCACGGTGAGACCCTTCTCGCAAACTTCCTTCGGATAAAGCGCGATCGTCGTCGCAATGATGATGACGCTTGGCCGCTTACATTGCGCCGGGTTCAACCCGAGATTGCCGACGCCGCGCGTGACGATGAGCCGGATATAACCCTCGCGCAGATCGTTCTTCCGGATCGTTTCGAGAAGCGCTTCCGTCATCTCGCCGCGACCCATCGGGATCTCGAGGCAAATCGAGCGCGCGGAATCCCAGAGCCGCTCCAGGTGTTCTTCGAGCCGGAAAACGCGGCCGTTGTAAAAGCGGATGCCTTCGAAAATTCCATCGCCGTAAAGCAGGCCGTGATCGAATACGGAAACTTTCGCGTCCGCTTCCGGGACGAATTTTCCGTCGAGATAAATCGTCAAGTCGCGGGCTGGGGCCGGCGCCGTTTGCGTATCCACCGCCGGCTTAACCGGAGCTTTCGCTTTCTTTTCCGTTTCCGGTTCGTCGATTACCGCTCCACCAGCTGTCGAGGTTTTTGTTAGCACGAAAAAATCTCAAGCGGTTCGGGGGGCAATTCAAGGGGAAAGGTCATAATCACGCGAGAACGCCGTCCACGATCCGCAGTTGGCGGTCGCCCAATTCGGCCAGGCGCGCGTCGTGCGTGACCACGAGCAGCGTCTTTTTCCGGCTCCGCGCCAGCTCGAGCAGCAAGTCGATGATCGCGTCTCCGGTCTTGGAATCCAGGTTGCCGGTCGGCTCATCGGCAAAAATGATGTCGGGATCGTTGGTCAGCGCCCGGGCAATGGCGACGCGTTGTTGTTCGCCGCCGGAAAGCTCCGCGGGCAGGTGATGAAGCCGGTCCGCCAGTCCCACATCGTTCAACGACGCCTCCCCAGCCGCCCGATTTGTTTTCCCGCAAATCAACCCGGGCAGCATCACATTTTCCAGCGCCGTCAGTTCCGGCAGCAGGAAATATCCCTGGAAAACGAAGCCCATTTTCCTGTTCCGCATTTCAGCCTGCGACGACGAGCTGCCGGAATAAAGCCGCCGCCCTTCAAATTCTACCGTGCCGGATTCCGGCCGTTCCAGTCCTGCGAGCGTATACAGCAGCGTCGTTTTCCCTGCGCCCGAGGCGCCGCAGAGAAAGACCGCTTCGCCGTAGGCCACCTCCAGCGAGATCCCGCGCAGCACTTCGATCCGGCGCCGGCCGATCTGGAACGAGCGGCGAAGATCGCGGGCGACAAGCTGCGTTTCGGTCATGGCGCGGAAGCATTCGCCGATTCACCCGCCCGCGCAATGCGATGTGAAAAGAAAAAGCCGTCCGGCGGCTGCCGGACGGCTTTTGGCTATGACTGGCGTTTACGAAAGTCCGAGCGCCTGCAAGGTCGGGCCATCGATCGCGGCCGTGATAGGCAGGCCGCGGTCGCGTTGGAAATTCGAGAGCGCAGCGCGAGTGTTCGGACCGATCAATCCGTCCACGGCATCGTTGTAATATCCCTGCTCCTGAAGCGCGCTCTGGACATTGGCGATCACCTGTCCCGGCGGCAGATCGTTGTAGCCATAGATCGGCTCGTCGTACGCGTAGGTGCTGTAGTACGGATCGTAACCGTAGGCCGGATACCAATAATTGTTGTTCCAGTAGTAATATCCGCCGCCGAACAGGACGATGCGGTTATAGCGGCTTCTCCACCAGCTCCGGTCGTGCCGGTCACGGCGGAAATTCTGGCGTGCCTGCTCGAAGGTGAAGTTGCTCGAAGTGTTGTTCTGCCAATTCCGATTGGTGTTGTTGCTCCAGTTTCTATTGTTAGACCTGCGATCCAATCGGTTCACCGTTGTGTTCGGCGTCACGGTCGTTGTCGTTTGTGGCGTGATGACGTTCGGATTTCTCCGCGTCCGGGCCTGCCAATTCTGGTTCGCGACCGACGTGTCCGCTTTGAACGT
>JBEEHI010000212.1:0-3563 GCA_041167305.1 Verrucomicrobiota bacterium | reverse complement strand
TTTTCAAACCTGCGGTTGACCTTTGTGAATAAGTGTCCCATGATCCCTTTCAAGGAGACCCAAGCCCGATGCAGATGTTTTCAAGCACCCGAAAAGTAGAACCCGCGATGCCGATGACGGCCACCCCCCCAGCTCCACCCGCGAAACCCGAGCCAACCCAAAATGGCGCGCAAGAGACTTCGCGCCGTGGCGGTACCTTATCGAGCGGCGTTTCTATTCGGGGCACGGTAAAATTTCAAAAAGAGCTCCTCATCGATTGCGAAGTCGACGGAAAGATTGATTCGAACGGCCGTCTGACCGTCGGCAAGGATGCCAGGATCAAAGGCGACATCAGAACCCGTTCGGTGATCGTGGACGGCACGGTGAACGGAAACATCACTGCGGCTGAGCGCTGCGAATTGCGCGCCGGCTGCACCGTGAATGGTGACATCGAAGCGCCGCGCCTCGTGGTCGACGAAGCTGCCAGCTTTGTCGGCAGCGCCAAGATCGCCACGCAGAAGCAGCCTGCTGCTTAAGTCGAGCCCGCCTCGTCTCAGGGCGGCGAAAAAGCGAAAGCTTTTCGCCACGTCATCTCAATACGTTCGTCGAACGGGGATGAAAATTACGAGACTGCGCACTACTCTGTCGGCAATAGCGATCCTGCTCCTCCTCGTTCCCACTGCTCGATCTGAGCAGTCTTCTCCCGATGTGACGTTGCGGAAGACAGAGCTCTTCGCGCTCGGCGGCATCGGCGCGGCCGGCTCGATGTCGGAAGGTGAACGCGCGTTGCGCGAAGTCGTCAAGGAATCCGACGGAGCTGCCCGCTTGGAAAAGCTGCTGTCGGACGCGTCCCCGGCCGGCCAACTTTATGCGCTCCTCGGTTTGCGGCTTCGCGATCGGACGGTGTATGAGCGCGCGCTGCAAAAATTGCGAACGACGGACGCGAAAGTCCAGACGGCGTGCGGTTGCATTTTGCAGCAGGAATCGTTCGGCGATCTCGTGAAAGAGATCGAGCGCGGCGTGTACGATAATTTCCTCGCGCGCGAGTGGCCGAAGAACGCACGCTGAAGACCTCTTCTGTAGCCGCTTCGCTGTGCGAAGCGCGGGTTTCCGCGTCGATGATCTCTCTCGCGTCGCCCACAGGGCGACGGCTACAGACCAACAGCTATCCGGTGCCGAAATATCTGTCACCGGCATCACCCAGTCCGGGGACGATGTAACCATGATCGTCCAGCAGCGGATCGATCGCCGCCGTGATAATCGGAATGTCAGGATGGGCGCGCTGAAACTGTTCGACGCCGGCCGTGCACGCGACGACGCAAAGAAACTGGATGCTCACAGCACCTTGCGCTTTCAGGATCGACGCGGCTTCGCAGGCGCTGTTGCCAGTGGCCAGCATTGGATCGAGCAGCAGCACTTCGGCCGCGGCGATATTCACTGGGACCTTCTCGTAATAGCTGACTGGCAGGAGCGTTTCCGCGTCGCGATACAAACCGACATGGCCGATTGAAGCATCCGGAACAGCACGCTGAATTCCATCGAGCATACCGAGACCGGCGCGAAGAATCGGCACGAGCACGATTGGTTTCGACAACACCGCGCCGGCACAAGGAGCAAGTGGCGTCTCCAGCTGGATCGCTCTGGTTTCCCACTGTCGAGACGCCTCGGCGAAGAGAAGAACGGAAATCTCCTGGAGATGCCTGCGAAACAGATCCGGCGTCGTTGTTTTCGCACGGACGACCGAAAGGCTGGTCGCGACCAGCGGGTGATCGACGACGCGAATCGGCGCGTTGGTACTCACGCCGATGCTCCTTCGCGCATGCGCACCGGCGAAGCTGGAATTTTGTCGAGCACGATACGCCGTTCACCATCGTAATGCCCGAAGGCCAGCACCCCGGTCGGACATTGCTGGACGCAGGCGGAACAACGGACGCACTCCGGGTCCTGCATCGGCAGACCTTTGTTCGCGAAATTCATGATGTCGATGCCCTGGTGGCAGACCGAGGTGCAGACGTTGCACGAAATGCATTTCGATTTCTCGGGGAAAATCCGGAACCGCGAGAAGCGCGCGTAGATGTGCATGAGCGCGGCGAGCGGACAAAAGAACCGGCACCAGACCCGCCCGGAATATTTGAAGTAGAGCCCCACGCCGATGATGCC
Organism: Verrucomicrobiota bacterium; assembly: GCA_041167305.1. Taxonomy (GTDB): domain Bacteria; phylum Verrucomicrobiota; class Verrucomicrobiia; order Chthoniobacterales; family UBA10450; genus AV80. The sequence continues at coordinate 1,424 of JBEEHI010000212.1, read as the reverse complement.
CCCGAGGAAAACATCCACGAGCCATTTGTAATTCGCGTAGGTGACGAGCTTGCCGCCGCTGTTTTTCCCCTCGAGCAATAAGTGAAACGCCGATGCGAAAACGGACTGCGGCCAAATCCATCCCAGCACGCGCACGAAGAGAAGCAGGAACGCCAGCGCGAGAATCACCTGCCCCGCCATGTTCAACCGGTTCCAGAACGGGCCATGCGGCATTTTGTGGCGCTGGTTGTCGCCCATCGTTTCCGCGAGCGCGCCGCAGGAACAAATCCATCCGCAATACGCGCCCTTGCCCCAGCGCCAGATGATCGCCGGGATGAGCACGAAGGTCTGGATGAACGCGATCACGAGCCACCACGTCAGCGGCGCATCGGTGAAGACGTTATAAACCATGAGCGGCCAGGCGAGGATGAACCCGTAAGCTCGCCAGTAAGCGCGCGGATGTCCCCAATCCGGCCATTGATGCGCGGCGTATTGCGCGTCGGGGATGTACGACTCGAACAAATGATCGGCGATGGTTTTGCCGAACCCGTGATCGTACCAACCGTCGTAACCGAGCCACGGCAAAACGATTTCCGGCAGGAGAAACAGCGGAACCACCTGCACCAGCATCAGCACGATGGTCTGAAGCGTGACGTAAGGAGTTTTGCGGCGGCGAATTCTGGCTATCCCGAACCCGACGATCAGGCTGCTGTAAAGGAAGGTGTAATAAAACGACCGGCTCTTTAGCGAAACGGAGAGCGTCCCGAGCAAGGTCGAACGATCCGCCACCTGCGATTGAAACCAGCCGCCTAACGAGCTGATGATCGCCGGCATATTTTCCGGCCAAGGATTGAGCCAGTTCTTGGCGAATCCCTCCGACTTCCAGGCGTAAACGAAAACGCAGAACGCGACGAACAGCCCGAGAGCGATCCAGCCGCGCAAAGTCCCCTCGCCTGCAATCGGAATGCCGGAACGGCGAAAGAACTCCAGCGGCGCTTCGCGTCCGAGCATGGTGAAGACCACGTCGTTCGGCAAAGTCGCCTCGGTCCCATTCTTCAAATGCACTTGCTCGCGCTCGATCCGCGTCACTTCGGTTCCCAGCGCCAGTTTCAGCGAGCCGGGCGATTTCTGTCCGCGCATGCCGGAAGTGACGGCGGTGTTGACCCGCTCGGACGTCGGCTTCTCGATTTGCACGTCGGCCGAGGCATCGCGCATGAGCATCTCGACTTTCTCGATGTTGTCCGGCTTCGCGCGCGAAAGTTCCTTTCGACGATAGCTCAGGGTGACGTGAGCGCCGCAAGTCGCCAGCGCGATCGCCGTCTCCAGCGCCGAATCGCCGCCGCCGACCACGAGCGCATTTTGCCCGGCGAACTCTTTCGGATCGAAAAGCCGGTTGTAAACCTTGTCCTCGAGTTCTTCGCCCGGCACGCCGAGCTTGCGGAAAT
>JBEEHI010000211.1:0-3504 GCA_041167305.1 Verrucomicrobiota bacterium | reverse complement strand
GCTGCAGTTCGGCAAAGAAATTTCCTAAGTTCATGCGGACGGGCTGCTTTTAGCCCACGCTTTTGAAGAAATCAGTGTAAATCGATGTAATCTGCGGTCGGGAAATTCATCCAGATGCTGGCCGACCGACGAGCAACCTTTCGCGAGCTGCACCGCAGCGGCTGTTTCGCTCTACCAAATCCCTGGGATATCGGGAGCGCCAAGTACCTTCAGCATCTCGGTTTCAAGGCGCTCGCGACGACTTCGGCCGGGTTCGCGTTTTCCCAGGGGCTGGCGGATGGCGCTGTCGGGTGCGACCTGATGCTGGCGCACATTCGCGAGCTGGTGGAAACGACGGACCTTCCGGTGAACGCCGACTTCGAGAACGGATACGCGGACGATCCGGAGGGCGTCGCGGAAAACGTGCGGCGCTGCGTCGAAACGGGCGTCGCCGGATTGTCGATCGAGGACAACAGCGGGCGAGGGGACAAGCCGCTTTACGAATTGGAACTCGCCGCGGAAAGAATTCGCGCAGCGAAGGCGGCGATCGGTGACAGCGGCGCGGTGCTGACTGGACGCGCGGAATGTTTCCTCGTGGGACAAGACGATATCAACGAGGTGATCCGGCGGCTGACCGCTTACGCTGAAGCGGGCGCGGACTGTTTGTATGCGCCCGGCATCCACGAGCGCGACCATATCGTGGCGGTCGTGAAAGCTGTCGCGCCGAAACCGGTGAACCTCCTGATCAGCACGCCGGGCGGCCTAACGATCGGAGACGCGGCTGATCTCGGTGTCCGGCGCGTGAGCGTCGGCAGCGCGCTGGCCCGCGCCGCTTGGGGCGGATTCATTCGTGCGGCGAAGGACCTCGTCGATGCCGGGACCTTCGAGGGATTCGCGGGCGCGACGCCGCACAGGGCGCTTCAGACGTTGTTCAAAAACCAGTGACGGTCCTTTTGGAGGGATGACCGCCGGGTCGTCCCAACTCATTCTTGGGACGGGCGGCGCCCGTCCCTCCATGGAACCCAGCGAAACTTTTACTGGCGAGCGGTGGTTTGTTCGTCAAGAATGGCATCCATGATGAAGCGCGCTCTCTTCGCCGTCAGTGCCCTCCTTGGCCTTTGCCCGTTGCTGCCGGCCCAGCCGCCCGAGCAGTTGCTGTATGGTCCGAGCGCCCTCGATTCATCGGTTGTCTCGCCCTGGGCCTCGCTGGAAAATCGGAACCAATTCTTTTTCTCGACCGCCTTCGGTTCGATGCGCACGACCCAGGAATTCCTGCCGGCTTTCGATCCGTCCGCCCCGTTGAGCGCTCCTTACATTTCTTCTGACAACAAGAACTCCGTCGAGCGGATCGTCGATTTGCGCGCGCCGAGCCGCCTTCAGTACGGCGGAGAGATCGGTTTCCTCTACGGGAAATCAAGTGGAAGCCGCGGTTATGGGCGGGAAGATTTCGCTGGATACATCGTCGGCACTGTGGGCAACGACAAATTCTCCCTCACCGCCGGATTTTACCACCAGGAAACGACCTTCAACGGTCCTCGCTGGCGGCGGTAAGCTCGGCTATTTCGCAGGTTCGGACGTTTTGGGCAACGCCGTCGCCTGCCAGGCAATGACCTGCCATTTGCCGTTCCGTTTCAGGAACGTGCCGGTGTTAAAATAATTCGCGACGGTCTTCGTCCCCGCTTTGTCGGTGGTGCCGACCAAACGGAAGGCGACGACCGCGGTGTCGCCGTACTGCTGGATGCGAATATCTTCCGCGGTGTAAACGGCGGTTCCTTCATCCGGCTTGGGTGTCGCTGCCGTTTCCTCGCGCAATTCACGCATGATGTCCGGCTTGCTTTTGCGGCGGCCCAGGGCGGAGGTGTAAACCAATTCGTCGGCCCAGAAACGATCGTGCATCGCGATGTCGTTCTTGCTCGCGCCGGCCAGGAAATCCTGAAGGAGTTTAGTCAGCTCCGCGGCGTCCGGCGCCGTTTGGGCGCGAACACCGCAGACGATCGAAAGCAGGAGGAGGCAAGAGATTAGTAGGCGCTTCATTTGGGAAGTGACGTGTGACAAGTGACGAGTGACAAGGAAAATCGAAGTCAGAATGCAGCAGGAGAATGGATATGCTCGGGGCGTGGACCCAGACCGATGAAGCGCGCGGGAATTCGGCGCAGGAACGGGAACCATTTCAGGAAGCGGACGAGGAATGGGAGCGAGTCATCGTTGCCAGTCGCTGCCGACGGAACGGTGATGCGGCGGTGAATGAAAACCTGGGCCCGTTGAATCAATCGGGTCGGCCATTCCCGGCGTCTTTGCACTTGTTCGAGGTCCGATAATGAAACCGGACCTGTCTTCAATTTCGCCGCCAGCAAATTCGCGGTCGCGACCGCATCCTGGAGCGCGAGGTTGATGCCGACGCCACCGGCGGGCGACATGGCGTGCGCGCTATCGCCGATGCAAAGAAGACCCTCGCGGCACCAGCGCCGTAACCGGTTGATCTGGACGGTTAGTAATCGAATGCGGGACCAGTCGTCGAGTTGCGTGATGCGATCAGCCAGGAAAGGCGAGAGCGCGACGATGTCACGCTGAAATGCGGGCAGGCCCCGTGCCTGGATTCCGTCGAAGCCGCCTTTGGGAATGATCATGGCCGCCTGGAAATAATCTGCGCGGTCGATCAGCACCAGAAGCCGGCCGTCGCGGAAAAATCCGAGGGTCTGGTTGGGATCGGAAGCGAGCTTGGGAATGCGCATCCAAAGCACGTCTATGGGCACGCCAAATTCGAGGAGCTCGAAGTTCGCGCGCGTGTGGGTGAGGGCGTGGCGGCCATCGGCGCCGATGACGAGATCGGCGGCGAAGTCACGGACACCGTCCGGTGTTTGGACGCGCACTCCGGTGACGCGCTCATTTTCGAAAAGCAAATCGACCACTTCATGCTCCATGTGGAGCGCAAAGGTGGGGAACTGTTTCGCGTGGGCGGCGAGGAAGTTGAGGAAATCCCATTGTGGCATGAGAGCGATGAACTGGCAGCGCGTCGGGAGGTGCGTGAAATCGACGATCGGCACCTCGTGGCCGTTGATGACGGCGTGCAACTCGCGCGCTTCCTGGTGCGGCACCTTCAGGAATTCCTCGAGCAACCCGAGCTCGTGCATCAATTCGAGCGTGGAAGGATGGATCGTGTCGCCGCGGAAATCGCGGTTGAAATCGGCGTGCTTTTCCAGCACCGCCACCTCCACCCCGGCACGCGCCAGCAGATACCCGGTCATCATTCCCGCCGGACCGCCACCGACGATGACGCACCGCGCGCGGATGTCAGAGTTCGAGGTCAGCGGGAAGGGGAGGCCGAGATTTCTTCCGAACGGCGCCGCGGGATGCCGAGGCCTTCGAAGATCGTCCGCGTCGCATCGGATTTATTGAGGGTGTAGAAATGGATCCCGGCCACGTGGTTGTCGAGAAGATCGTGGCATTGCTCGAGCGCGAAGTGGACGCCGACGCGCGTCACCATTTTCGGATCGTCTTCGCACCGTTGTAAGGCGCGCAGGAGCT
>JBEEHI010000210.1:0-26214 GCA_041167305.1 Verrucomicrobiota bacterium | reverse complement strand
CCAGGATTACGATCAGGATCAAGATCAGGAGCAGGAATTCATTCCCGGGACGTTTGACACTCAGCGCCGCCATTTTAGCTTATGCGGTTTGAACACCCCGACCCAACCGAGGCTCAATGGCACCGATCAGTTTCGCGCCGACGCCGAACGCCTCTCCCACATCATCCTGGAAATGCAGCGCTGTTTCATCCTGCGTCTCTGCAGGGAACTGGCGCCCGGTGGTGTTTCTTTCCCGCAATTTTTTCTGCTCGCGGCGCTGGATCTAAAGGAAGTGCTGACGATGTCCGCCATCGCCGAGAAAATGGGGCACACGACCGCGGCGGCCAGCGGGCTGGTCGATCGGCTGGAGAATCTCGGCTACGTCGTGCGCTCGAGCGCGCGGGAAGATCGGCGCAAGGTCATGGTTTGCATCACGGAAAAAGGATCGGCGCTGGTCCGGCGAATCCGCGACGAAATGGTGGGCAACCTGATGAAGATGATGACCCACCTCACTCCGGGCGAGCAAAAGGCCTGGCTCCAGATTTATACAAAAATTTACGATTACTGCCAGGCCAAGGAAGAGCCCGAGGCGCTGCCAAAGCGCCGGAAATCGGGCCGCGTTTTGCTCACGTCGCGGCGTTTCGAAAATGGAACGCGCTGATCCCGAACTCGGGAAGAATCAGCGCAGCCGCGAATCAACCTCTTATTTTTAAACAGCTATTCGAGAGCAGTTTAAGCTACAGCCCGCGGACACGGCACGCGCCTTGCATAAGACGCAGCGCCAACAGCCCCGATCGCTCCGCTCCGTCGTCGACTTGAACCAGCCCATCCTGCGTTTTCCATCCATGCGAAAAGTTTCTATCTGTCTCTCGCTTTGCGCCGCGCTCCTCGCGGCTGTGCCTCTCACGCCGCTGCTTTTTGCGGGAACTGAAACGCTTTCGGAGCTGCGTCTGCGCCGGACCGCGACTCCGCGTTTCACGCTCGACCAGGCAGTCCTGACTGCGTTACAGCGCAATGCCGACATCCAAAGGGCGCGGCAGGAAATTGAGCGCACCAAAGGTCTCTACATCGCGATGCGGGCGCAGATCCTCCCGAAGATCCAAATGACCGGCCAATTTCAAGACACCGATCCGCACCTTCAGGTGAACCATGGCGACCTGGGCGTCGCTTCGACGCCGACGCCGACGCCCGGAGTGACGGCGACGCCGGTGGGAAGCTCTGGCTTCAACTTCAGCGGCGTCGAGCGCTCCTACAACGTGCAGCTCGAAGCAACCCAGGTGATCTTCGCTGGCGGGCGCATCGTTTCCCAAATCCGCTCGGCCAATTTCACCCGCGACAGCGCATACTATGGGTTTCGCAATGTGATCGATACGGTCGTCTCCACTGTGCGCCAGCAGTTTTATCAGGTGTTGTTGAATCGCGATCTGATCCAGGTGCAGGAGGAGTCGGTGAACCTGCTGAAGAGCCAGTTGCAGGATCAGCAGAATCGGTTCGAAGCAGGAACGGTCCCGCGCTTCAACGTTCTTCAGGCGCAGGTCGCTCTTTCGAACCAATATCCGCTGCTCATCGGCGCGCAGAATAACTATCGCATCTCCCAGCTTCAGCTCGCGAAAACGCTCGGCCTCGATTTCGATCCGGCCCGCGGCGATGGTGCGCCGCTGGAAGCGATTGGCAGTTTGGAGTATCGCCCGCGCCACATGCTACTGACGCAAGCGATCGAGTTGGCCAAGGAACGCCGGCCTTTTCTGAAACAGCAGAAAGCGATCGTGCTGAGCGACGCCGAACAAGTCCGCGTGGCGCGCTCCACTTACTTCCCGCAAATCAACGCGTCCGGTGGCACCGAGGTCCGCAGCTCCGCGATCAGCGAGGACATTCACGATGTCAGCAGTGGCTATGTGTTCGGCCTCACCGGGACGTGGGCGATTTGGGATTGGGGTGCGACCTACGGTGCGGTGAAGCAAGCCAGAGCTGTGCTCGAGGAAGCGAAAATCACACTCGATGACGCGAACCGCCAGGTGGAACTCGAGGTCCAGCAGCAGGATTCCAGTTTAAGACAAAGCGCCGAGCTGGTAAAGGCGACGGAACAAAGCGTCGGCCAGGCGCAGGAAGCATTGCGGTTGGCGAGCGCGCGGTTGAGCGCGGGCGCGGGGACGCAGTTGGAGGTCCTCGACTCGCGTGTGCAAGTGACCCAGGCATCATCAAACCGCCTCCAGGCACTCTTTAACTACAATGTCGCTTTGGCGGAATTCGATCGCGTCACCGCAACCGAGATCCTCTATTCCAATGAGCTGGATGAGCCGCGCACGCGTGATAAGACGAAGACCGACGCGAAGCCAACCCCGGCGCCGAAGCCGAGTCCGCTTGAATTGAATCACGCCGGAAATCGACCGCCCATCCCAAGCAGGACGACAACGACGACGACGCGGACCACGCGCACGATTCCTTCCGGTAAGTGAGCGAGAGTCAGCTGCCGGCTGAACAATTTCCCGCCCTGAGCGCGTTGCCCGGTGTCGTGCATGGATTCACCTTGCGCGTGCCCGGCATTGAGATGTCGCACGACAAAGCGGAAGCACTCGCGCGGCTGGACGACATTCACCGGAAAATTCGCGGCGAGCGTGGTCTTGCTGACATGCCGTTCGTCACCGCGCAGCAGGTCCACGGGAAAGCGATCGGCATCGTCGATTCGAGAGCCGGCGGAAACAAATGCTTCGAGAACTGCGACGGATTAATCACCGATCAACGCGGCGTTTGCCTGGGCATCTACGTCGCTGATTGCTGCGCAATTTTCCTCGTCGATCCCGTTCGCCGCGCCGTTGGCCTGGTGCATTCGGGCAAGAAAGGGACGGAGCTGGGGGTCGCGACACGCGCCATCGAAACGATGACTTCGCGGTTTGGCTCCCATGCATCCGATCTCGTCGTTCAACTCAGCCCCTGTATCCGACCTCCTCACTACGAGATCGATTTCGCCGCCGAGATTGTTCGGCAATGCCGCGATCTCGGAGTTACGTCTGTGCACGACTCCGGCGTTTGCACCGCGTGCGACCTGAAGCGCTACTACTCGTATCGCGCCGAAAAAGGCCGCACCGGCCGCATGCTCGCGTTTCTCGCGCTTCTGTAGCCGCTGCCCTATGGGCAGCGTGAGATCGGCATGGCAGCATGAGTCGCTCCCGCGCTTCGCACAGCGAAGCGGCTACAGAAGGCGGCAGCGAAGCGCGTGGCTACAGTTAATCTTCAGTCGCGTTGCCCCCGTAGGAAACGATCCCGCGCTTCCCGGCGTTCGCCACAAACTCGAAGAATTCGCGGCCGATCGGCCCGAACTCTGTCTCCGCCGCCTTCGCCAGGGCCTGCTTCGTGTTGAGCCCGGTTCGGTATAGAAGCTTGAACGCCCGCTTGATTTCATCCCTATCCGCCGCGCTGAAATCGGCGCGGCGCAGTCCGATGATATTCATTCCGTAAACCTGGTTCTTCGCGGCGCTCAGGAACGGCGGGAGATTCTGGGTAAACCGTCCTTCGGCCATCACGAGGCGGCCCATCCGGATGCCTTGGTGGAAGCGTGAGCCGCCGCCGACGAACGCGCGGTCGTCGATCCGCACGTGCCCGGCCAGCAAACAATCGTTCGCGATCACGACGCCGTTTCCGAGTGAGCAATTGTGGCCAACATGGGTGCCGACCATGAGGAAGTTGCCGTCGCCCAGAACCGTGGCGCTCCCTTCCGTGCTCCCCCGATGAATCGTGCAGTACTCGCGAATCGTGTTGCCCGCGCCGATCTTCACCGAGCTTTGGGTCGCTAGATCGAAACTCAAATCCTGTGGGAACGCGCCGATGATCGCGCCGTGTCCGATGAAATTGTCTGCGCCCATTTTCACCGATCCTTCGATCACGACATGCGCCTGGATCTTGCATTTCTCGCCGATCACCGCGCCGGCGCCGATCACCGAGTAAGGACCAATTTCAACATCCGCGCCGAGTTGCGCGGCCGGATCGACGATCGCCGTCGGATGAATTTTCATAGCACGCCCGCCTCCTTGAAACTGAAGTAGGGCTGCCGACCTTCCGCCGGCGCCCCAATGATGACGTGATCGAGCAATTTGATCTGGAGCAACTCCGCGGCTTCGACCAAACGTCTCGTTAGGCTGTGATCCGATTGGCTGGGAGAGGGATCGCCCGAGGGATGGTTGTGCACGACGATGACGGCGTAAGCAGAGGCCACCACGGCCGGCCGAAAAACATCGCGCGGATGCGCGATGCTTTCGTTCACGCTGCCGAGAGAAACCTCCTCGATCCGGATCAAGTGGTAGCGCGTATCGAGCAGGACGACGCGCAACGATTCCTTGTGGAGCGCGCGCATCTCGGCGGCCATTAATTCGTGGACAAGCTCCGGCGAATCCAGTTTCTGCTTCGCCAGACGCTCATTCGCCAGACGCCGGCCCAATCCGAAAGCCGCCACGAGTTGGATCGCTTTCGCTTCTCCGATGCCCGGAATCATTTTGATCTCCTGGACCGTGCACCGGCTCAAGCCAGAGAGCGAATCGTACCGCTTCAGGAGTTGCCGGGCCACATCGACCGCGTTCGCGCCGGGTAATCCCGTTCGCAGAAGGATCGCGATCAATTCCGGATCGGTCAGCGCGGTGGCGCCGCGAGCGAGCAACTTTTCGCGCGGCCGCTCATCCTGCGGCAGTTCACTGATCTTTAAGCTGGGAGCGCCGCGATCAGGCACGCAATTGGTCGAGCATTTCGCGGAGCGCGTCGCCCAACTGGAAGAGCGAGTCCGTGAACGGGTTCGAGGGGAGACCGTGCAGCTCTGCCTGTGCTTCGCGCACCGATTCATCGCCGGCGTCGAGCGAGGCGCGGAGCGAGCCGTTGGGCGCGTCGCTAGCCAGAAGCTCTTCGATCGCGCCCGCCTTCTCAGAGAGGATCAGTTCGCAGTAGCGCTCCCGTTCTTCCACGGGCGCGGAACGCAGAAGCATCAGGATCGGCAGGGTCATTTTTCCTTTGCGCAGATCGGTCCCGAGCGTCTTGCCGATCTCATTTTCATTGCCGGCGATATCCAGGCAATCATCGTAAACTTGATAGGCCGCGCCGATCTTGCTGCCGAAGTTTTTCAGCGCACCGGTCGTTTCGGCATCGGCGCCATTGATCACCGCGCCGAGTTCAGAGGCGGCGGCGAAGAGCGAGCCGGTTTTCATTTCGACAATCCTGAGATAATCGGGGATCGCCAGATGAAGATCGAACCGGCGTTGCGTTTGGATGATTTCACCCGAACAAACTTCCCGGGCGGCGCGCGCGATGACGCGGCTGATCTGGGCGTTGTCGAAATTCGTCGAGAGATTGAGTGCCTGGGCGAACAGACAATCACCCAGCAGCACGCTCAGCGAATTTCCCCAGCGCGCGTTCACCGTCGGCTGGGCCCGGCGCCGTTCCGCTTCGTCCATGATGTCGTCGTGCACGAGGGTGGCGATGTGGATCAGCTCGACGATCACCGCGAGATCGATGTGACCCGACGTGATCCCGCCGCTCGCGCCGCCGCTTAAGAGCGCCATCAGCGGCCGGAGCCGTTTGCCGCGGCTCCCGATCGCATAGGTCACATAACCCTCGATCGCCGGATCGAAGGCAGCGGCCTGCTGCGCGATCCGCGCTTCGACCTCCTCGAGTTGCGGCTGAACCGTCAGCGTCACCCGGGCCAAAGCGCCGTCGCGAGAAATCGAGGGGGGTCGCGAATCAGCAAAAACTTCCACAAACCCACGATAGAAGGAGCGCCAATCGAGCGCAAGCTCCTCCCGCGAACGGCTGGAAAAGTAGCACAGGCTTCCAGCCTGTGTTTATCGGCTTACAACTTGGGAGCGAGGAGGACTCGGGCGCGGGTCAAAGCGAACTCACCGGCGCGTTAACCACTCGATTGTGCCATATTTTTTTGCGGCGATCTCGGCCGCGCGTTCCATCAGTCCCGGGGACAGCGTTGTGGTTTCACATTGCTCGCAAAGGACCTGTGCGAAATCGCTGCGAAATCGTTCCGGCAAATCACGTTGCTGAATGCTGCCCTGATGGAGCAACCCGGCGCGCGATCGACGATGGGCGGCGCCGGCAATTTTCTGTCCGCCGCTCATGAGATCGGCGCGGACCGCATTCGCAAAACAACTCTCTGATACTTTCGGTGCGGCGGAATCTGCCAGGAAGGCGTCGACTCCGTTCGCCTCCAGAGCTTGCCGAATTGCATCATGCAAGGCGGAGTAAATCTCGGGAGAAGAGCGGGCGAAAAACGGATGAGAAGCGGGGATGATCACCGAGTAGGTAAGGTCATCGCCGTGGGGAACAATTCCGCCACCGGTCCAGCGGCGGACGATTTCCCGTTCGTTCGATTGAGCGGCGACGTCCGCGTAAACGCCGAAATATCCAAAAGAGATCGACGGCTGTCGCCAGCGATAGAAGCGGAGAATCGGAACCGCAGCCTCGGCCAGAAGCGCTTCGTCCACCGCCATGTTCAACGCCGCGGACTGTGGTTCGCGATCGTCGTAGACGTGCAGCGCGTCGAGCATCACCGCCGGTTATCGCGCCAGATCTTCCGCCACGCTTCTTGCCGCGGCTTTCGGATCGGAGGCGCCAGTAATCGGTCGGCCGATCACGAGATAATCCGCTCCCGCATCGATCGCTTCGCGGGGCGTGGCAAAACGCTTCTGATCGCCGGGGTCCGAGCCGGTCGGTCGGATCCCCGGAGTGACGATCTTGATTTTGTCGCCAAATTCAGCGCGCAGCATCTTCGCTTCGTGAGGACTGGCGACCAAACCGTCGATGCCGTTGGCCACTCCGAGGCGAGCGAGCCGCAGCACCTGCTCGCTGGTCTTTTCCGTGACCCCGATCTCCGCCAGGGTTTCGTTCGTCGAGCTCGTCAGGACGGTGACGCCGAGAAGCAGCAGATCGTTGCTCCGCGCGCTGACGGCGGCGCGGATCATTTCACTGCCGCCGCTCAAATGAATCGTCAACATTTTCACCCCGAGCTTGCCGGCTGATTCCACCGCTTTCGCGACCGTGTTCGGAATGTCGTGGAGCTTGAGATCGAGAAACACTTTCGGACCGATGAGAGAAATGGAGCGGACGAGCGCCGGCCCTTCCGCCGTGTAGATTTGGAGGCCGATCTTGAACAATCCGACCTCGTCAGCCAGCAGACTGGCAAGGCGCAACGCCTCCTTGGTCGTCCCCACATCGAGCGCGACAATGATCTTCTCCGCGGATGGCGATTTCATTCTGTTGTTCTGCGCTGCTTGCTGAACAAATTGCAGGATATGCAGTTTTCGGCGCCGGCAAAAATCAATCTTTCCTTCCGGATCAAGGACCGCCGGGCCGATGGCTTTCACGAAATTGAAACGCTGATGGTGCCGATTTCGCTCGCGGACCGGATCACGATCGAAAGGGTGGGGGACGACGACGGAATTCAATTCACCTGCGATGATCCTTCCCTGCCGGCCGGCGACGATAACCTTGTTGTCCGTGCCGCGAGGCTTTTCCAGAAGCGGACCAACATCACGGCTGGGATAATAATCGCTTTGGAAAAGAAGATCCCGCATGGCGCAGGCCTCGGCGGCGGAAGCAGCGACGCGGCGAGTACGTTACTCGGCCTGAACGAACTATTCGCGGCCGGTCTTCAACAGAACGACCTGCTCCAACTCGCCGCGCAGCTTGGTTCCGATGTTCCATTTTTCGTAGCGCGTTCCGCTGCGGTCTGCCGCGGACGCGGAGAAATCGTGGAGCCGACGTCGCTGGCAACGACGTTGCGGCTGGTGTTGTTCAAGCCAGATTTCGCCGTTCCGACGCCTTGGGCGTACGGAAAATGGAAAGAATCAAAGGAGTTGCCGGGAGCGGACTATTCGCCGCAGGAATTCAACGGCGTCCAATTCGTGAATGATCTCGAACGCCCGGTCTTCGAGAAGTTCGTTCTGCTCGCGCATCTGAAGACGTGGCTGCGACAGCAACCCGAAGTGGCAGTCGCCTTGATGTCTGGATCGGGCTCGACTGTGTTCGCCGTTCTGCGGGAAGGAGAAGGCTGCGAAGAATTAGTGGCCCGCACGCGCCAGCAGATCGATGCGACCTTGTGGACGAACCGTTGCGAGACGCGCTAACGTCCCTATTCGCCCGCCCTTCGCCGAAAACTCGCCACCGCGTATTCGCGATTGAGTTTCGCGATCAAACTGGCGCTGATCTGCGCGGGGCAGACGGCTTCGCACTCGTAGGTATTCGTGCAATTGCCGAACCCCTCGGCATCCATCGCCGTCACCATTTTCAGGACGCGGCTCGTGCGCTCGGGCTGTCCCTGCGGCAGAAATGCCAGGTGCGAAACTTTCGCTGCCGTGAAAAGCATGGCGGACGCATTCGGACACGCGGCCGCGCACGCGCCACAACCGATGCAGGCCGCTGCTTCCATGGCGCGATCCGCGTCCTGTTTGGGAATGAGCGTTGAATTCGCCTCCGGCGCCGACCCTGCCCGCGCCGCGACGAAACCGCCGGCTTGCACGATGCGATCCAACGCGCTGCGATCTACCACCAAATCTTTGATGAGCGGGAACGGCTTCGCGCGGAACGGCTCGACCACGATCGTCGCGCCATCCTTGAATCGCCGCATGTAAACTTCGCAGGCCGCTCCCGGATGATCCGGACCGTGCGCCTCGCCGTTGATCGTGAGCGAGCAGGTCCCGCAGATCCCTTCGCGGCAATCCGAATCGAATGCGATCGGCTCTTCGCCTTTGGCGATGAGTCCCTCGTTGACGACGTCGAGCATTTCGAGGAACGAGGTGTTCGGCGAAACGCCGGTCGCCCGGTATTCGACGAGCTTGCCCTTCGTCTTCGGATCTTTCTGGCGCCAGACTTTGAGTTTGAAGTTCACGCGGCGTCTTTCTTACCTGTCATTCTGAGCGAAGTTTCGCGAAAGCGAAACGCAGTCGAAGAATCTCTAATCCTTTCTCCGAGCGCCCCGGGAAGAAAGGTTAAGAGATCCTTCGACTCCGCTACGCTTCGCTCAGGATGACAAATCATTTGTAGCTTCTCTGCGTGAGCTGCACCGTCTCGAACATGAGTGGCTCGCGGTGCAGTTTCGGCGGGGCGACCGAGCCGTTGCCTTGAAACTCCCACGCGAACACATCGGCAAAGTTTTCATCGTCGCGCAGCGCTTCGCCATCCGAGGTTTGATGCTCCTCGCGGAAATGGCCGCCGCATGATTCATCGCGGGTGAGCGCGTCGGTGCACATTAGCTCGGCGAATTCGAGGAAGTCGGCGACGCGGCCGGCGCGTTCGAGCGATTGATTGAGCGCTTCGCCATCGCCGAGAACCCGGACGTCGCCCCAGAATTCTTCGCGCAGCTGCGGAATGCGCGCGAGCGCTTCGCGCAGACCGGCGGCGTTTCGCGCCATGCCGCATTTGTCCCAGAGCAGCAGGCCCAGCTCGCGATGGAACGAATCGACCGAGCGCGTTCCATTTATCGCGAGCATTTTTTCAGTGCGCGCCCGCACTTCATTTTCCGCCTGCCGAAATTCCTGGCGATCGACCGACGGCCGCTTCCCGATCTGGGGCGCGAGATATGCGGGCAGCGTGTACGGCAAAACGAAATACCCATCGGCCAAACCCTGCATCAGAGCGCTGGCGCCGAGCCGGTTCGCGCCGTGGTCGGAGAAGTTCGCTTCGCCGATGACGTGGAGGCCGGGCAGGTTGCTCATCAAATTATAGTCCACCCACAATCCGCCCATGGTGTAATGGACGGCTGGATAAATTCGCATCGGCCGGCGATAGGCATTTTCGCCCGTGATCTTTTCGTAAATGTGAAACAGGTTTCCGTAGCGTTCGCGGATCGTGCTTTCGCCGAGCCGCGCGATCGCATCGCCGAAATCGAGATAAACGCCACGGCCGCTGTCGCCCACGCCGCGTCCTTCATCGCACACCTCCTTGGCTGCCCGCGATGAGATATCGCGCGGCGCGAGGTTGCCGAAGCTTGGGTATTTGCGCTCGAGGTAGTAATCGCGTTCCGCCTCGGGGATTTGCTCCGGCGGCCGTTTGTCTCCCGCCTGTTTGGGAACCCAGACGCGCCCATCGTTGCGCAGCGATTCCGACATGAGCGTGAGCTTCGATTGGTTCTCACCGCTGACCGGGATGCAGGTCGGATGAATCTGGGTGAAACAGGGGTTGGCGAAGAGCGCGCCTTTTTTATAAGCGCGATAAGTCGCGGTGACATTGCAGCCGCGCGCGTTCGTCGAAAGGTAGAACACGTTTCCGTAACCGCCGGTCGCAAGGACGACTGCGTCGCCGGCATGCGCTTCGATTTTTCCCGTCACCAGATTGCGGGTGATGATCCCCTTGGCGTGACCGTCGACCAGCACGAGGTCGAGCATTTCCATTTGCGGAAACATCGTCACGGTCCCGGCGGCGATCTGGCGGCAGAGCGCCTGGTACGCGCCAAGGAGAAGTTGCTGGCCCGTCTGGCCGCGTGCGTAAAAGGTGCGTGAGACCTGGGCGCCGCCGAAGGAACGATTCGCGAGCAGCCCGCTGTATTCCCGCGCGAACGGCACACCCTGCTCGACGCATTGGTCGATGATGAGGTTACTGACTTCCGCGAGCCGGTAAACGTTCGCTTCACGAGAGCGGAAATCGCCGCCTTTGATTGTGTCGTAGAACAAGCGAAAAACGCTGTCGCCATCGTTCTGATAATTTTTCGCGGCGTTGATCCCGCCCTGGGCGGCAATGCTGTGGGCGCGGCGCGGGCTGTCCTGGTAGCAGAAGCACTTCACGTTGTAGCCGAGTTCGCCGAGGGTCGCCGCCGCCGAGCCGCCGGCCAGCCCACTGCCGACGACGATGATCTCAAATTTCCGCCGGTTATTCGGTGCCACGAGCCGGGAGTGGTCCTTGTGGCTCGTCCATTTTTGGGCGAGCGGGCCGTGCGGAACCCTGGCGTCAAGATTCCCGATCATAATTGTTGGGCCGGCTTCAGCCAGTGCAGGAGCACGGCGATGGGAATCGAGGTGTAACCGATGAAAATCAGCCAGGCGAATACACGTCCGGCCGTAGCCAGCCGCGGCGTGAGTTTTTGATCATTCAAGCCTAACGACTGGAAGAAGCTGGATGTGCCGTGGCTGAGATGAAGCGCGAGCAGAAACATCCCGAGGACGTAAAAGCCGGAGACGAAATAATTCTGAAAGCCATAGACCATCATCGAGTAAACGTCGTAGCGATTGAGTGGATCGGCTTTCAGCAAAAGGAAACGCGGGTCGGTGACGCGCACGGTAAAGTGGGCGAGGTGATAAAGGATGAACGCCAGGACGATGAGCCCGCTCAACGCCATGGAGCGCGAAGCGAACGTGGCTTTCACGTTCTCCTTTTTTTTGTAGCGCACCGGCCGGGCCCGGCGGTTTTCCAGCGCCAGGCTGATCGTGTAGAAAATATGGAGCAGCACATTGAGGAGGAGAAATGTTCGGATGACCCAGAGAAACGGGCCCAGCTCGCGCAAATGTTCGGCGTAAGAGTTGATCCAATCCGGCCCGAGAAAAATCTGCAGGTTGCCCAGGAGATGGCCGACTATGAACGCGATCAGGACTACGCCGGTGATCGCGACAATGAATTTTTTACCGACTGAGGAGCGGAAGAATGAAGAAGGTGCGGTCACAGGCTTGGCAAGCTCCAGCCGAGCGGCCGCTGGATAGCTGAAAGTAGAAGTCGGGTATTTTGTGTCAAGCCGCCGGAGCGGAACACACCGGAAGAAACGTTGACCATCCCGAGTGCGTCGCTAGAATCCGTCCGCTAAACGCGGGTTGTGATGCAGAACAGTTTCCCCGCTGTCGGCAGCTCCCGCTGGATGCCGTGACCGACCAGCCAATTTCACTCGACCAGAAGGGGAATTCGTTCCCGCTCCACCGTCTGCTGGTTTTCGCCGCGGCGGCGGTCCCCGTGCTGGTCATTATTTTTCTCATTCTCCGCTACGCCGTCGCGACCCCGATGCTGGACGATTGGGAAATGGTGCCGCTAGTCGTCAAGGCGCACACCGGGGGGCTCACCTGGAACGATCTCTTCGAACAGCAACAGGAAGCGCGGACATTTTTCCCGAAACTCATCTTCATCGTTCTTTCGATGGGGAAATATTGGGACGGCCGCGTCGAGATGATGCTGTCGGTCCTTATCTGCTGCCTGACGGCGCTCGGAATCTATCGACTGGCGGCGAGGTCCGGATTTTCGCGGCGGGAGACGACGATTGCTTTCCTGCTCATGGTGCTGCTGATCTTTTCGCCGGCACAACATGAGTTGTGGCTGCTGGCTTCGGGCTTTCCTTCCTTCGTGCCGGCGGTGTGCATCGTCTGGGGGCTTTGCGTGGTGCGGAGCGACTTGTCCGTCGAGACGAGGTTTATCCTTTGCGCTGTCCTGGCCGTGTTCGCCAGCTTCACGCTGTCGAATGGATTGCTCGCCTGGGGATTCACGTTTCCCATTCTCTTCGCGACGCAACGCGTGCCGCGCTGGAAACGCTGGCTCGGCCTCTGGCTCCTGGCTGCCGCCGCCTGCGCCGCGATCTATTTTTGGCAGTTCCACGCGTCCCGTGATCTGCCGCCATTCGCGCCGCGAAAACCGGCGCTGGATTACTGGGGTTACATTGCGGCCTTTCTCGGCTCCGGCCTGGGACGTTCCGGCAACGACAATGCGCTGTCCGTTTCCATCGGGGTGGGCACGGTGCTTTTGCTCGGTTATTTCTTCAGCCTCGGCCACTTCATTTTCCGTTGCCGGGATGGAGCGTACTGCGCGCGGGTAGCGCCGTGGATTGCGCTCGGCGGATATTCCGTCGGGAGCGCCTGTCTGGCCGCCCTGGGCCGAATCGAGTGGGGTGTCTCGCAGGCCTTGGAATCACGTTACGTGGCCTTCTCTCTTTATCTGGCCGTCGCGATGGTGGCGTTGGCGGCGATTTTCGTGGGAGAACTCCGGAAACCAGGTGATTCCGCGAGACGCCGCCTGGTGCTCGTTGCCGTCGTAGCCTTACTGGGAGCGAGTTACCTGATCCTCGACGTGTTCTGTTCGGTCGCCTCGCTTCCTTTTTTCCGGGTCCGCTCCGCGGCGGCGCGCCTCGGCCAGAGCGGAATGTTGTTCAGCCCGGTCGTGGATACGACGCGCGCGATCAAGACCGGCAATCATCCACGGCCGTTGTTCGTTCGCGAAAATGCCGCGGCGCTGGACCGCCTTCACTTGCTGCGCACGCGCCTTGTCCGAACCCGCGAGGTCGGCAAGTTGCGCCACGCGGATGCGGGCGAGGAAATGGCGACCGGCTGGTGCGAGGGCCTAACGAATGGAAATGACGGGACACGAGTAGCGTGGGGCTGGGCGGCGCTCAACGGCCGCCACCGTCCGGCCGACGCGGTTCTGCTGGCTTACGCGGACGCGCGGGGTGAATGGACAGCGTTCGCGATGTCGGACGCCGTGATCGATCGTCCGGATGTGGCGAAAACATTTCGCAGCTCCGAGCAACTTTGGAGCGGCTGGCGCGCAGTTTTTTCTCGAGATGCAGTGCCGCCCGGCGCGGAAATTTCCGCCTGGGCGGTGGACGCAAAGGACGCGAAGCTCTACCGGCTCCAGGCACTGCAGCGCTTATTTAATCCGTGAGCGCTCGCGGACGTCCCGCGTCAACTCCGGCGCGCCACGGTTTGGAGCGACACGACTTTTCGGAACGGAAAGGCCAGGTAGGCCTGGCCACCACGCCAGTGATGATGGCCTTGCGGAGAGAGAAAGAAAGTCTCCACGTCCGCGCGGAGCTGTTGTAACAGCTCGTCGAAAGGCAGAGCGTCGGTTGTTCCCGTGACGCGCTTCTGTTCGGCAAGAATTCTTTGGGCGTTCACGAGGTCGTGAGCGTCACCGTGGCCCTGCAGGATAAAATCAAAGCAATGGACCGAGAGACCTCCCGGCGTGAGGAATTCCGCGACCGCGTCGAAGCAGGCCGACAGCGAATCTGGCGGAATGTGTTCGAGAACGGAGATGGAAAAAATAGCGTCGAATGAGTGCGGCGCCAGGCCTGGCAGCCCTGGGCGAAAATATTCGCGCACGATTTTCACGTGCGGAAACTGTTCGATGTAGCGCTGATAATCCGTTGGGCCGTTGCCGAAGCCATCGTAGGGATCCACCAGGGTAACGTCGTAGCCAAGCTCGCTCAAGAACCCGCTCACGATGGGTTCGCCGCCACCGATCTCGAGCAGGCGCGCCGGCGGCGGGACATTCGCCAGAATTGCTTTCGCCGCCCAGGGCCGTTGCCCATTCTTTAAATCGCCATCCAGCGCGGTGATCTGGGGAAGCTCGTCCACGCTCTCGCAAAAATCGCGCACCGTGGCGTAGGAGATTCCCTCGCCGGGGCTCCGGCCGCTAAAGCGTGCGACGATGGCGGCGGCTTCTGCGGGATTTCTAAGAAGCCGCAACGGCTGAGACATCGGTTTCCCCTTTCGGACGGTCGCTGGTCTTCTGGTAAAAGGCGGCCAGCGCGTGCGCATTTCTTCTCCAATCGAAATGTTCGCTGGCAAAAGCGACCGCACCGGCCGCGAGGCGCTCGCGCAAGGCGGTGTCCTCGCGCAATCGCAGCACTGCGTCGACCACGCCGAGGGCATCCACCTTGTCGAGCACCCACGCTTCTTCGCCGTGGCGAACGAAGCGGCCGAGATTCGTCCGGGGGAGAAGCACCGGCCGGCCCATGGCGAAGAATTCCGGCAGTTTTCCGGGCAGGCGAAATTCGTTGAACGTGTTGTCCGCGCCCGGTTGGACGAGCACGTCCGCCAGACTCAGCAGGGCGGGAATTTCCTGGTAAGCCACGTGGCCGAGCTCGATCGAAACCTTATGCGCCCATTCCTCGTCGGGCCCGAGGAACGAACAAAAATCGCGGCCCGTGCGGATCAGTCGGGCCGAAGTTCCTTCACGATCGAGAATGGCCGCGGCGAGATAAAGGCTCCGAACATCGCGTGAGTTCGCGGAGTGGACGTTGCCGGTGTAACACAGAACGACAGTGCCATTCGCGATGCCGAGTTGCTCCCGCAACTGCGGGTCGCGCGGGCGCGGAAAAAAAAGCTGCTCGTCCGCGCCGGGCCAGAGAATGAGCTTCGGAAGCTCGGGCGGAACGAAACGCTCCAGGCGGTCCATGATCATCGTCACCCCGGCCGCGGAGGCGATGAAGCTGCGATAATGCCGCGGATGCGAGAGGTTCCCGGGGATTTCCGCGGTCCGGGAACTCGCCAGTTTTTCGAACGAGGCGCCGAGGTTGACCTCGAGGATGAGTTCCTCGTTGTCTTCGAGATGAACGAAGAGCGAGAAGGTGCAGATGCCCGCGACCTTCTCGCAAAAAAGCCGGACGTTCTCGCGCGGCGTCCACGCGTGGAGGACAGCCGGCGGCTGGCCATTCGCAAAAACGCGGGACCATTCGCCATCCACCTGGTCAAAGCGCTGGACGGAATAATTCTGTTCGCCGAGGCCCGCGCCGCGATCGGTGTCTTCCGGGATGGCGACCGCGGTCGAATGGCCGAGCGCCGCGAGCTGGTTCGCGAAATTATGGACGTGGACCGCGCTGTTGGCGCTGAAATCGTGATAGAGAACGAAGAGGATGTTGCTCACGCGGACCGGCGGCTGTAATCGCCGCGCTCCAGATCGAGGTTTCGATTGTAGTAGGGATCGCCTTGTTCGATGACTGTTTCCCATAGATCGAGGAGAAGCATCCGATCGATCATGTCATAGTAGCTTTGGCGAGAAATCGATTCGTGATGAAGCAGGGCCGCCTGCGGTGTGTAAATGACGCGCAACCCGCGGGCCCGCAGCCGGAGGCACAAATCGACGTCCTGGTAGGCCGTGAAGAAATGCGGATTGAATCCGCCGATCTCGTCGAACAGCGACTTCCGGATCATCAGGCAGGCGCCTGTGACCGCGGAGACCTCTCGCGCGCAAACGAGGCTGCCGGCGTAGCCGTCCACGTCGCGAGGAAACCGCCGCATGATGTGGTCGGCGGTGCCTCTCATCCCCAAAGCAACGCCGGCATGCTGGACGGTCTGGTCTTCGTACGCGAGCAGGGCCCCCGCGGCGCCGACGTCCCGCTGTTCGCCGTAGTAAGCGAGATGCTCAAGCCAATCGGCGCTGATAATTTCCGTGTCGTTATTGAGGAACAAGAGAAGTTCGCCTGTGGCCGCGGCGGCGCCTTCGTTATTCGCGCGGGAGAAGTTGAACGGGCCGGGGAACGCAATTCGCCGGACGGGATATTTCTTCATTAGCTCGAGCGCGGCCGGATCGCTCGTCTCGTTATCCATGACGATGACTTCAAAATTCGGATAGGAAGTTTTTTCGAAAATGCTTTTCAAACAACGGCCGAAGACATCCGGAGCATCACGAGTCGGAATAATAATGCTGATCCTGGGATAGCTCTCGCGTTTCGCAGGGATAAACTTCAGGCGATGCGGAAGCTTCGCTTGTTCGGCGCGGGCGGGAAGCTTCATGCGTTCAAGATGCGCGTTGACCGCGCGTTCCTGGAGAAGGCCGATTTGCGGTTTGGCGTCGGTCCTTTCGGCGATGCTTCCCGGAGTCTTTCGCCAATGATAAAGGATCTCCGACACATGACCTATGCGCGGACCTGCCTCGCTCAGGCGCAGCATGAACTCGAAATCCTGAACGCCATCAAAGGCTGGATCGAACCGCGTCCGGCTTGCAAGCTCGCGCCGGACGCCAAGCAGGTGGCCGACATACATGACGCCCCTAAAATATTCTGGCGACCAGTCGGGCTTGAAGAAAGATTCGATCAGCGCTCCCGATGTTTCTTCCAGCTTGTCTTCATCGGAGTAAACAATGTCGTAACCTTCGCGCAGCTTGATCCGGATCGACTGGAGAGCGGCGGGATGAAAAAGGTCGTCGTGGTCGAGGAAGCAAACATATTCGCCGCGCGCCACATCGAGCGCGTGGTTGGTGGCCGCGCTAATGCCTTTGCCCGGCGACAAGCTCACCCGGACCCGGGCGCTGACCTTGCTCAGAAGCTCGAGCAGTTTCTTCGTTTCCCGATTGTCCGAACCGTCATCGACGATGCACCATTCCCAGTCCGCGAAGGTTTGATTGAGAAGACTCAGAGCTGCTTCAGCGAGCCATTCGGGCTTCGTGTTATAAGTAGGCGTTACGACACTGACGAAGGGAGACTGAGAGCTAGCCCGCAGCGCATGCTGTTGGAACCCCGGCTCGATTAACTCAAAGGCCTTACTGGCCGAGAGCGACGGGAGGGTAAGAATGCGCTCAATCGCTTTGGTCTCCGCGGGCTCGTCGGGTTCGGGCGCGTTTCCGTTTGTTTCCCGGCGCAGCTCTTCCCGAAAAAAAGGCCTCCAGTCCGAACCCTGCTCTATGACTTCCAGTTGCACTGTCGTTGTGCCGGGCGGGACTTTCACTTCCACGGTGAAACCGCTTTGACGCGCCGCCGCGTAGCCACGGAAGGAGTCGGCCACCTCGCGCCGTTCCAGTCCGTAACGGGCGAGTCGAGCCTTGTTCCCAATCCTGGCGCGGATTCCCGCAATCTGCTTTCCGCTTCTCGAGAAGCACCAGCCCTTGATCAGAATGACATCGCGATTCGTCGTCCATCGCTTTGGTAGTTCCACCGCAAAAGCGAGATCGGAACCAAAGGCCGTATCCTCCACCGGCCGGCGCGACCGGTGCGCCAGCTTCCAGATTGGCTTGACGATTTTCCACGCGGCGGAGTTTTGAATCTGTTCCAGCAGCCGGTCGCGCGCCTTGAGTTTCGCTGTCGCATCGGCGCGGCGCACTTTCTGGTCCCAGGCGTCCCGCTCGGCGCGCTCCAATTGCGCCCGGACTTCCGCCAGATCCGTCTGGAGTAAACGCCCGAATGTTTTCAGCGCGTTCACGTGCTGGCGTATTTCTTCCAGCGCATCCGCGGATGACGGAGTCGCCTGGGCCCGCAGCTTGATGAGGGAACGCCGAAGCTCATCCAGCTCGGCGCTTAGTTGTCGGAGGTGATCGTTTTGGTCAGGCACGACGAAGTGGGGAACTCTGCGGTTCGCTTCCGGTAATTCAAGTGGCGCGATGCGATTGCCGCCACGCGATGCCGATCCAACCGGCCAGCAAGACCAGTCCCAACGCCGAGATCCACAATGAAACCGTGAGGTGTCGCGGCCAGTAAGAAAAAGAGAAATGGTATTCGCCCGCCGTGGGAACGAGAACGCCGCGAAACGCGGAATTCACCCGAAAGTAATCGGCCGTTTTCCCATTAAGCTGCACTTGCAGGTCGCCTTCAACGTAAGGCTCGGTGAGAACAACGACGCCAGGTCCCGGCGTTCGCACCTTGAAGTTGGTCGTGTTGTTTGTGAGCGTGTAACCGGTGGCGGCAACGATCTCTCGGTCGCGTGAAGGAGCTGACTCCTGGAGCAGGGGCCTTAAGTCAGCTTGCTTCTCCAGGTCGATCCGCGGAACGGCCGCGAATGGTTTACCATCTCCGTGCTTGAGCAAAGAAACGAAATCGCTCTCGGAGCCATAGCTGCTCAGCTGACTAGTGAAAAATGCGCGGGGCCAAACGGCGCTCGATTCGTAAACGTCGAGATCGAGCGCACCAAGTTTGCCTACGGATGGGTGGAGTTCTGTCTTGGCACTCGTATCGCTCAGGTAATAGCGAACGTTGAGCATGTTCAGGAGCGGCAGATCATTCGCGATAGGTTCGTCAAGCACCCCACTATTAGAACTGCCATAAGGAACCTTCAGCCCGGAGGCATCTATCAAGGTCCTGTAATATCCATTTGTCAGCGCTTCGGCAGAATCGATCTGCTCAACGCCAATCGCGCCGCCGTAACCAGGAAAGAAATTGCTTCGTAATCCCACGGCCCGGAAGGGGTCGGGCTCGTGGCTCTTCATGAGATTAACGGCGGGAGAAGAATCAGCGCCGAGCGAGACCCGGCTATGGGGGTTCATTACATAGGAATCGAATGGGGTACGGACATGCATACCAAAGCGCCAATGGATAAGAACGAAAAACAAGGAAAGTAAGACTACCGTCCAGGGACGAAGGCTTTTTCCTGCTTTGAGCGCGGATCGTCCAATCCATGGAAGGAAGGCGAAAGCCACGATAAGCACGAACGAGTAACCCCAGAAGAACGGCGACTTATTGATTTGGTCTCCGGCATGGAGAAAGGCTCTGGTGGAACGCTGAGCGGCCTCTGTCGTTCCGAGGTAAAGAGCAAAGAGGATGGCGAATGCCGCCAGGACCCGGCGATAGGTGTGGGAAAAGTCAGGTGTCAGGCAACTATTCCAAAACGCCTTTATGCCGAATCCTGCGAGAAGGAGTAAACAGATGATCGCGATACAGGAAAAGGTGTTATCGATGTGATAGATCCGATTGAGGAAAGGAATGCGAAGGATGAGCCAGGGTGGAACGACCCCGAACACAAAGGCCAAAGCCACTACCGCCATAATGCTTATTCCCCATGACGACCGGCGAGAGTCCACTCCGCGGCGGGCGAAACAGAACCACAGTACCGCGGCGAGAACGAGGAAGTTGGCGGACGGGTCGAGGTGAAGTTCTTCGGCATTGAATTGGCGGTAGAAGATGTCGTCGAACAGACCAATGAGCAGGCTGGGTTGGAGCTGAAAGACTGCGCCGGCATCGTAGAACGTCCAGGAGCTTCGCAGGGTTAGGAGAAAGGTGAGCCAGAGCGGAGTCGCGATCAGAACAAAGAGTAGGAGAACACCGAATGCCTGGCCAAGCTTCGTCATCTTCTGCGTTACCTCGCGTCTGAAGAATAACGTCAGCGCGCCGCAAAGGTTGATGGCCAGGAGCAGGATGTAGGCTTCTTTGACTGTCCCGCTGTTCAGCACCGTCCAGTTTGCGAGCACCATGAGCCCGAGCCACAACGGCGAGGCCCGCCCCCCAGGGCGATCCGCCAGCTTCAGCCAGCAAAGCAGGACCAAAGGTGCGTACGACATGCTGAAGAAAGCCGGGTGCGAGTAACGATAAGAGTAGAACCCGATGAAGGGCGCGCTCCAGGTGAGGATCACGGCGGCAGGAACGTGTTTCGTGAGTTGCAGCACGCAGAATCCGATGGCGGCTGCGAAGAGAAATTTCGCAAGCAGATATTTTAGATCCCATGACCAGGCGGCGCCGCGAGTCAGGAGGACGAGCGTATGCAGTGGATCGCCAAACATGGATTGGCCCTGGCCCAGGAGTGGCAAGCCCGATGAATCGTATCGGTTCCACAAAGGCAGTTCGAAGTCCTTGAAAATGGCACGACTTTCCACGACCGAAGTCGGCCAGGAATACCACATGATGGCCCCGAGGTCCGACCCTTTCTCATCGTCGGTTTCAACCTCCTTGTAACCCGGGACCGTGGGCATCTCGCCATAAAGCAAAAAGGTGTGGCTATGATTGTTTGGAGAAACAAAGCTCTTCCCGAAGAAGACGATCGGATAACAACTCAAGATGACAGCGACGGCGGCGGAAACGCATAAGAGTCGCGTGGGGTGCGCGCCGGCAAAGGCGATGATGGAACCAAGCCATCGCGCCGCGTGAGGCCTTACTCTTCTAATCAGAAGCCCTGAGCCTGCCAGGCCTGCGCCGAGCGCGACGAAAAATGAAATGAGAAAGCGCCGGGCGTACTTCCGGAAAGAAGGTTTCCCAAAGCTTTTCAGGATCAGCGGCTCGCCCAGCTCGATGGCCAGAATGGGGTCGTCAGCGTTAGCCGTGGTGGCAAAGGTCACTTCTTTTTCCGAGACCGCGAGTTTTTCGATTTGCTGACCGGCTTTCATTTGAGCCGGAGGTATAGCGCGGAAGAGATGTCCGCCGCGGTCGACGACACGGGCCTCTGACAACGTCATGGTGTTCCGGGCGCGATCCGTTGGATCGAAACGGAAATTCGGATACCTGCCTTCAGGCAGAGCAAATTGGTAGGTAATCGGCCGGTTACCGCCTTCGACAGGCAGGCGGGAAGAGTCGCGTTCGTTTACGCCCTTGCCGGTGTCGTAGTAGAGCTGGGCAAAACCGGACTGCGCGGAGCGCATGGTAACTTCGAAAAAGAATGGGAACGCTTCGCTTCGCGGCCAAACCGTGTAGGCCATCGCGACAAGGACGGCGAAGAAGAGGGCGAAGCCGATCCGCGATTTGAGACTTGGCGCCGATGGCGAAGAGGGCGGTGGCACGGGCGCGCAGCCTAGTGAGGAATGCCTGACATAGCAATCCTCGCCTCTGAGAATGCCGCCGCCTAGAAAACGTAAACTTCGAGAACGCCTACGCCTACTCCGCCATTCTTCCCGCGCAGAACAGCGGTGTAGCCACCGGGCGCAAGATTAGGGGCGAGGATGGCCGCCTCGGCATCGTTCGAAGGTTGCAACCCGGTGCGTTGAATGGCTGCCTGGTCGGTCTTCCAGTCGTCGTTCGAAGCGATTGTGGCGCCGTTGCCGTCGTGCAGTTCCAGTATGGGATCAACTAGCGGGTTCGTGACTCCGAAAGCGGAGAGGGACGGACCGATACCGCGCACGACTACATTCGTGGCGCCGGGCCCGCCGCCGAAAATGAAACCGCCGATCATGACGTTGTCGCTGGTCTGAACAAATCCCCGGGTGCTGATGTTCGCCAGCTTCGAGGAGGGTTCGGGATCGAGATCGTAGCCTTCAACCACAGCGATGCCGGTGCCGTTCGTAGACCCACGGACCACGGCGGTATAAGGCCCGGGATTCAGCGTAACGATGATCGACGATTCAAAACTATTCGATGGCGGGATGGTGCTGGCCATGATGTCGATGAGCTGGCTGGAGGTAAGCAGGCCGCCGATGTTGGTCGTGCCCCAGTTGTCATTCGTCGCGATAATTTGGCCGGCGCCATCATGCAATTCCAGGTAGGGATCCTGCAGAACGCCCGGCAGCGGCAACGACGGTCCGATTGCCCGGAGCATGATCTTCTTCGGATTCGGTCCCTGAACAATAAATCCGCCGATCAGCACCTGCTGGCCCGTGCCGACCGGAAGCCGGGTTGAAATATTCAGGGCGAGGCCTAACAGCGGCGTGGTGTTAAAGGAGTTGCCGCCCACCGTCAAATTGTGCGCCGTGTTCGCAAAGGTCTGCACGACGCCGGAGGCGTTTCGTTGCGCGGTCCCATCGAGAGTCGGGGTGCCGACGCTGCTGGCGTAACCAAGGTAGGCCGGCAATGGCAGATTCTCCCCCGGCGCGCCGGACGAGGAAGTCATCTGCGGCACCAGCAGAATCGCGCCCACAGATTTTGCTGAGGTGAGGGCGATATTTGCCACAGGCGCCTTCGTAAGGCTGGTGCCATCTGCGAAGTTAAAAGTCATCACATTCATGTCCGCGACACTGCGAGAGCCGATCCCATCGAGGAAAAAGGCGGAAGGATCTCCGGGATAAAACTGGTTGGCTTTGTATTGGAGCCGATTGAATGGCGTCGTGGTTCGCTGGCCATCGTAGATCGTGGCCGGGCCACCGGAATTATTGCTGATCACGCAGTTTTGAATCACACCTGTCACGTCCCAATCCGGAAGGCCGCCGGCCGCGGGTTGCGCGGTCGCGCAGAAGGCGGAGCCGCCGCCGGGATTGGTGAGCTTGTTATCGACGAGGTTGCACGTGTCGATATTAAGGGTGCCGCCAAACATCGTCACGGCGCCGCCCAACACTCCGGCAGTGTTCTGGGCAAAGGTCGTGTTGGTGATCGTGACGTCCGAGCCCATCACGAATTCAAAACCGCCGCCGTACTGCGAAGCACTGCAATTTTCGACAATGCAGGAATCCACTTTCAGCGTCGTGAAAGCGGCAGTCAGGGCGCCGCCGGTTCCGTTGCCGGCGTCATCGACCGTAACGAGATCGGCAAACACGACGCGTTTCAAAGTCGCCACGCCCCGGTTGCTCTCCTGCGTTCCGTTTTGTTGCACGGTGATCCCGAAAGCCGCGTGAGTGTCACCGGCGAGAAAAATGCCGCCGCCCTGTCGCGCGCTCGGCGTTCCTGGGCCCTCTCCCTGGATGAGGCAATCAGCCATCGTAAATTGAGCCGGCGGCCGATTGAGCGTGCCGCCGTTCGTCGTTTGGTCCGGATTATCGGGCGACAGGACAATAATTGCGCCGCCCAGGCTCTCACCATTCAGCGCGCTGCCGAAAGCGCGGTTGGCCTGGAACACGCAATCCTTGATGTCCGTGATCGAGCGAAAGCTGCTGATCGCGCCGCCTTGTTGCGCGGAGTTGTTTGTGAACCGGCTCTTGTAGAACCGCGCGTTCACCTTGTCCTCCATGAAAACGGCGCCGCCGGTGGTGGGATCGGTCAAGGTGCCGCCGGGATCACGCACAGCGATGTTGCCGGTGAAGAGGCAGTCGACGATCTCGAGGTCCATCGTGGGCGTCGCCCACGGGCCGATGACGTAAATGGCGCCGCCGACATAACCCGCCTGGTTGTTTTCGAACCGGCTGTTGTTGATCTGGATCGTGGCGGAATTTCCGTGGATGGCGCCGCCGGCCGAGAAGGTGGAATGGCCGGGGACATTGGTGCGGTTGTTGGTGAATCGGCAATCCCGCACGTAAACGCGTGAGGCGTAAGCGCTGAAGGCGCCGGCGTAATTTTTCGAGGTGTTGTTGTTGAACACGCACGATTGGAACAGGACCGTGGAAGTATCGATCCAGACCGCGCCCCCGCCGGTGACGGGCGGATTAGCGACGTTGTTCTCGAAGGCGCACGCAACGAAACTGACCTCGACGTGCGAGATGCTGACGCCGCCGGCGTGGAACTCTTCCGTGGAGAATCCATCGCGGAATGCGATGCGCTCGAAGGTCACCGGCTTCGGCGTGGTGAAAGTGAGGATGCGATTGGCGCCGTTACCGGTGAGCGTCACCGATGCACCGGCTGCCGCCCGCACGGTAAAGCCTCTGCTCCCACCGCTCAGGTCGGGATAAATTGTCCAGCCGCCAGAAGGGGCCGCATAGGTGCCGGTCGCCAACTCGATGATGCCGCCGTCGGGCACTTGATCGAGGGCCTGTTGTAAAGCGGATGCGCTCGAGACCGGCACGATCTGCTGTCCGTCGGAGTGCATGGGGAATGTGATCAGCGCCATTCCGGCGAGTGCTAAAGATAAAAAAATTCTGTTCATGCGAGTTCTGCTGACGCGAAGCGTTCCGTGCCCGTTTTGGGAGCAATACTCAAGCCAGTCGCAGAGCCGAAACCTACCGACCCGCCCGTCAAGAAACCCCCGCTTTCGGGGCTCAGGGCTTCCGCAGGATCAAGGCGTCTTGAAACGTCTCGCCGGAATTGCCCTGAGACCAGTAACCCCGAATCCAGCGCTCGCGCCGCAGCCCTACACTATCCACCAATTCGTCCATTTTTTCCACCCCGTAGCCGACGGCAAATGTAGGCTCTTCGAGTTTTTCGGCAGCCAACTCACCGCTCGGCGTGCGATGCGCGAAGCGGAATCCGGTAGTGTCACTTTCGATGTTTCGGCGCGCTTCGGCGTCCACGACGAAGATCGTGATAAAGGCCTGGCCACCGCTTGCCAGCATTCGACTCACGTTTTTGAGCATGCCCAGTGCTGCTGCGTAATCGAGGTGGGTGAACAGCGAGATCGAGATCGCCAAGTCCACCGAGCCAGTCGGGCTCGCTTCGGAAAGTTTCCTAAGGTCAATCGCGCTACCCTTTGGACGCATGGCGTCGTACGTGAAATTCCCCTCGTCGAGCAGGAGAAACTTAAAACGCGGATAGCGCGGAGTGATAAATTTCCGGCCGAACTCGACCAGCCCTGGCACGATATCCACGCCGATGTAATCACTCGTCCCGGCCAAAAACTGGGTTAGCCCCGCGGCGATTCGCCCGCAGCCGCAGCCGACATCCAGCACCAAGCGTTTTGCCCCAAGGTCGACATGCCCCGTCAACACCGAGACGATTTCGGAGGCCACCGACTCCGGGTTCCCGCCGCCGACCACGTCGGACAGGGGAACCCCGTTGATCTTCTCGGCTTGCATTGCCTCGAAGATGTCACGCACCGGCTCGTAACTGGGTGGAGATTGGGGCATGGTCTTACTTGCTGCCGGGTTTGATCGCGGGAGTTTCGGCGAGGTCGGGTGGCAGATTGTCGGCGGCAAAAGTTTCGACGTTCATCTCGATCAGGCTGACGAAAGGGCAGAGGTAATCCGGTCGCTGGCCCCCGCTGCGATCGACGATAACGCCGATGCCGGTCACTTTCCCGCCGTGCGCATGGACAATATCGACCGTTTCCTGGACGCGCCCACCGCGGGTCACGACGTCTTCGGCCACGATGAACCGTTCGTTAGGTCGAATTTGAAAACCGCGGCGAAGGACGAGACCCCCCGCTTCTTTTTCCACGAAGATGTGGCGCTTCCCCAGCGCGCGTCCCACTTCCTGGCCGACGATAATCCCACCGAGCGCAGGGGAGATGACCGCGTCGCACTCGATGCCGCGCAGCTTATCGGCCAGCCGGCTGCAGACGTCCGCGGCGATGGCGGTGTTTTGCAGGAGCAGCGCGCACTGGAAAAATTGCCGGCTATGCAGGCCCGACCGCAAAACGAAATGGCCGTCGAGAAGCGCGCCGGTTTTTCGGAAGAGCGCGAGCAGATCGTCGCTCATTAGCCCGAAGTGTCGCTCGCCGTTTTTCCGCCGCCGGGCTGGCCATCGTCGAAGGCGATAGCCTCGATCTCGACGCGCGCGTTTTTCGGAAGCGTGGAAACGCCCACCGTTGAGCGCGCGGGTTGGTTCTCGGTGAAGTAGGTCGCGTAAACTTCATTCATCTTCTGGAAGTCGCCAAAGTCGGACAGAAAAACGGTCGTCTTCACTACGTTCGCGAGAGTCAGTTGCTCTGCCTTCAAGATCGCCGTCACGCTATCGAGGACGCGTTTGGTTTGTTCGGCGATATCTTCCGAAACGATCTGGCCGGTTTTCGGATCGAGCGGGACCTGCCCGGCGCAAAAGACGAGCGACCCGGCTCGGACCGCCTGCGAGTAAGGCCCGATCGCCGCCGGAGCCTCGGTGGTGGAAATGATCTTCTTCATGCCGCGGACCTTAGCGGCAAAGAATGCCTCACACAACGGGCACAAAGGATCACAACGGAGGGACTGGTTTCTGGAATTCCCCAAACCTTCGTGTTCCTTTGCGACCTTTGGGTGAGGTCCTTGAGGTGCGGCGCGTGCCCATCCACGGTTGTTTCCCGCCGGATTGCGTCAATATTACCGGCTCATCATGGTTGGCTGGATTTTAAAGAAAATACTCGGGTCGAAGAATCAGCGCGAGATCAAGCG
>JBEEHI010000209.1:0-9850 GCA_041167305.1 Verrucomicrobiota bacterium | reverse complement strand
AGAGGGATTGGGCCCTCGGTCCCGCTGGCGGGTGCGCTCCAAGATCCGCTGCTCGAGCTTCATGACGGCAACGGCGCCACCATCACGACAAACGACAACTGGAAAATTTCCGACGCCACCGGCCAATCCCAGGAAGCCGACATCCGCGCCTCCGGAGCACCGCCGAGCGATGACCGGGAATCGGCTCTTCTGGCTACGCTCGCGCCCGGCAATTACACCGCGGTCGTTCGCGGGAAGAATAACACGATCGGCATCGGGTTGGTCGAAGCTTACAACCTGCAATAAAGGGTGCGACGCCCGATGAGGCGTCGCGGCATCCGGATTGTGGAGCCTTTCGGCTGGCTTGGGAGCTGCCGAAAGATCTGCGGAACGAAGCTGATACGGTGACGGGATGTCACTGAGCGCTCTGGCGCTCAGAAGCTCCAAATTCCACGCTCCACAGGCTGCGGGCGAATAAACCCACCTCCCCGTCGTCCAAGTTTCCTCTGAAAATGGAAAACCAGCTTCTCGAGCACCCGCGATTCCAACCCGTGCTGGTGGAACCGCGGACAGAGCCTTGTATTGGGGAAAGCTTTCGTGTCTCCTCGGCGCTTCCAAATGCCGGCGCGATGAACTCCAAGCCAATTCTGCTTAGGCCATGGGCGCTCGGGTTGATGATGACGGTGCTGCAGATCGTTGCGGCGGTCCTGGTCGCTCCGGAAGGCCCGCTTTCCTATCGCTACGACACGCTGGTCCAGCACGACAGCTTCTGGTTCGCGAACATCGTCGACCGCGGCTACGACACCACGGTGCCGCCCGTCAGCCACAAAATGATGGAAGTCTCGAACGTGGCATTTTTCCCCGCGTATCCGGCAATCGCGGCGGTTCTCCATTACGGCCTGCACCTGAGCATCTATAACGCGCTCCTCGTCACGGCCCAGGCGGCGGCGTGGGGATTCTGGAGTTATTTCTTTCTCTTCTGCGCGCGCTGGAACATTTCGCCGCTCCTTCAGTTCTTTGGCGCGTTGTCGATCCTCGCGCATCCGACGGCGTTCTTTCTGGTAGCCGGCTATTCCGAATCGCTCTTCATGATGGGGCTTTTTGGATTCATGTTCTGGAGCACGGCTGAGGGAAGGGCAGCGAAGGCCTTGGCCGTGCTTCACGGCTCCCTCATGTCGGCGACGCGGATCGTGGGGATTCCGTGCGCGGGTTATTCCATGGTCCAGGCATTGTTCAGGAACGGCTGGGCCGGCCTCGTCGATGTGCGGTCGTGGTCCAGGCGTTATGGCGCTTCGATCCTGGTCATGGTGGGGGCCACTTTCGGGGCGGGCCTGTTCTTTTTCTATTGCCTCCTGCGCTGGGGACGCTGGGATATGTATCTGCTCACGCAGCAATCCGGCTGGGCGATCATCCCCGATTATCTGGCAATCTTTAAACCGGATAGCTATAGATGGCTCATTCCCGCGCTCAAAAATCCCACCGAAGCGAGCCAGATGACGATGACGCTGGGCGGATTGCTCCTGCTCTCGGTCATTCTTTGCGAGCTGCTCCCGATCGTCCGCCGCCGGTTCGCCGGGACGACGCGGGCCGGCTTTTATTTCTGCGCCGCAGTCATTTACTACGTCTCGGTCAGCGGCGTCGCCTCGGTGGAGATGGAGAGCATGCTTCGCTACGAATTCTGCGTGCACGCGTTAATCGTGCTGGCAATTCTCCATTTTTTGCATCAATTACCGGCCCCGCGACTGTGGGTGCGCGCGAGTGGCATGGCGGCCATCGCGTTGCTCAGCGCGGCTGGGCTCAGCGTGCAGGGGTGGTACGTGTGGAATTTTACGAGGGGCAACTGGGTAGCTTAACAACGAATGAAAACGAACGTAGCGATTATTGGTGCGGGACCGGCAGGATTGACGGCGGCGTATCTTCTTTCCAAGAACAACGTCCCGGTCACCGTGCTCGAGGCCGACCCGATCTATGTCGGCGGCATTTCCCGGACGGCGACCTACAAAGGTTTTCACTTCGACATCGGCGGGCACCGGTTCTTCTCGAAGTCGAAGGCGGTGGAAGATTTCTGGATGGAGATCCTGCCCCACGACATGCTGGATCGTCCGCGTTCCTCCCGCATTTTTTACGGCGGCAAGTTTTTCGCATATCCGCTCAAGGCCTTTGAAGCGCTGCGGAAGCTCGGGGTTTTTAACTCCATCCTGTGCGTGCTCTCCTGGCTTAAGGCGAAGCTCTTCCCGGTCAAGAACCCGAACAACTTCGAGGACTGGGTGAGCAACCAGTTCGGGAAGCGCCTCTTTAATACTTTCTTCAAGAGCTACACCGAGAAGGTGTGGGGGATGAGCTGCAAGGATATCTCGGCCGACTGGGCGGCGCAGCGGATCAAAGGCCTCTCGTTAGGCAGCGCCATCAAGAACGCGCTGCTGCCCAGGCGCCAGCCAAAGGACAAGACGAAGGTCATCAAGACGCTGATCAATTCGTTCAAGTATCCGCGCAAAGGCCCCGGCATGATGTGGGAAGCTTGCGCCGCGAAAACGCAGGCCATGGGTGGCCAGATCGAGATGAGCGCGAAGGTCACCGGCTGCGTTTACAACGAAGCGACGGAAACCTGGCAGCTTCGTTTCCAGGATAAGCAGGGGAACGTTCAATCCTTGGAAGCGGATCACGTGATATCGTCCGCGCCGTTGCGGGAATTGGCTCGCGGTCTCACGCCTCCAATCTCCGAGAGCGCGAAGAAAGCGGCCGATAGCCTGAAGTATCGCGACTTCCTCACCGTCATGCTGATCCTGAAAGAACGACACATGTTCGATGATAACTGGATTTACATTCACGACCCGAGCGTGCAGGTCGGCCGGATCCAGAACTTCCGTTCCTGGTCGCCTGAGATGGTGCCGGATCCGGACAAGGCTTGTTACGGCCTCGAATATTTTTGCTTCGAACACGACGGCCTCTGGGATTCAACCGATGCCGCACTGATCGAGCTGGCCAAGAAGGAACTGATGCAGATCGGTCTCGCGCAGGAAGGCGATGTCATGGACGGGTGCGTGGTTCGCCAAAAGAAAGCGTATCCGGTTTACGATGACGATTACGCGAAGCACGTCGCGACGATCCGCGATGAGATCGAGCAGCGTTACCCGAACCTGCATCTCGTGGGCCGTAACGGCATGCACAAATACAACAACCAGGACCACGCCATGATGACCGCGATGTTGTGCGTGGAGAACATCCTGGCCGACACGAAGCTTTACGATCTCTGGCAAGTGAACGGCGACGCCGAGTATCACGAAGGCGGTGAAGCGGCAGCTGAGGAAACGCAAGGCAGTGCTCTGCGCCACGTGCCCACACGTGTGACCGCAACGCCTGAGCTTGCGCCTGAGCAGTCGTAGTCTTCTGTAGCGGCGGTCTATGACCGCCGGGTCGGCACCTTCAGACGTTGAGCATCCGGCGGTCATAGACCGCCGCTACAGGAACTATTCCTCCGCGCCTTCCATCGGCGGACAGGTGCAAAATAAATTCCGATCGCCGTAAACGCTGTCGATCCGTGCGACGACGGGCCAGAATTTGTGCTCGCGAGTCCACGGCGCGGGATAGGCCGCTTGCTCGCGAGAGTACGGCCGATCCCATTTGTCGGAGATGACTTGCTGCGCCGTGTGCGGCGCGTTTTTCAGGACGTTGTTCTGTTTATCGGTCTTTCCGGAAACGA
Organism: Verrucomicrobiota bacterium; assembly: GCA_041167305.1. GTDB lineage: Bacteria > Verrucomicrobiota > Verrucomicrobiia > Chthoniobacterales > UBA10450 > AV80. The sequence goes on along the minus strand of JBEEHI010000209.1, from coordinate 6,171 downwards.
CGGCCTGGATCTCGGCATGGATCGCAATCATCGCTTCGCAAAAACGATCCAACTCGGCTTTCGCCTCACTCTCAGTCGGCTCGATCATGAGCGTCCCCGCGACCGGAAACGAAACCGTCGGCGCGTGAAAGCCGTAATCCATCAGCCGCTTCGCCACATCTTCGACTTCCACTCCACCGCTTTTCCATTGCCGGAGATCGACGATGCACTCGTGCGCGACGAGGCCGCGTTTGCCTTTGAAGAGAACTGGGAAATAGCCGTCGAGCCGTTTCGCGATGTAGTTCGCATTCAGGATCGCGATCTTCGTCGCTTCGGTCAGTCCTTCGCCGCCCATCATCCGGATATACATCCAGGAAATGGTGAGAATGCTCGCGCTGCCGTAGGGAGCGGCGGTGACGGGACCCACTCCATTTTCGATTTTCGATTTTCGATTTTCGATTGTGGAGAGAACGGGGAGAAAAGGGACGAGATGTTTGGCGACGCCGATGGGACCAACGCCGGGGCCGCCGCCGCCATGGGGGATGCAGAAGGTTTTGTGGAGATTGAGATGGCAAACGTCGGCGCCCATATCGCCGGGACGGCAGAGGCCGACCTGAGCGTTCATGTTGGCGCCGTCCATGTAAACCTGGCCGCCGTGGGAATGAACGATGTCGCAAATCTCGCGGATCGTCGTTTCGAAAACGCCGTGCGTGGAAGGGTAGGTGACCATCAGCGCGGCGAGATCGTCTTTATGCGCGTCGGCCTTCGCGCGGAGATCGGCGAGGTCGATGTCGCCATCTTTCAGGCAGGCGACGGCAACGACTTTGAACCCGGCCATGACGGCGCTGGCGGGATTCGTGCCGTGGGCTGAGGTGGGAATGAGACAGATGTTGCGAGCCGCCGCGCCGCGGGAGGCATGGTACTCGCGGATCGCCAGTAACCCGGCGTATTCACCCTGTGAACCGGCGTTCGGTTGAAGCGCTACGGCTGCGAAACCGGTAAGCTCGGCGAGCCAGCCGGCCAGTTGATCGCACATTTCGCGATAACCCACCGTTTGCTCGTCGGGCGCGAACGGATGCAGCTTCGCGAACTCCGGCCACGAGATCGGAAACATCTCCGCCGTGGCGTTGAGTTTCATCGTGCAGGATCCGAGTGGGATCATCGAGGTCGTGAGCGACAGATCGCGCGACTCGAGCTTGCGCAGATATCGCAGCATCTCCGTCTCGGTGTGGTGGGTGTTGAAGACTGGGTGAGTGAGGTAGGGGAATTTTCGATTTTCGATTTTCGATTCTCGATTCTCGAGAGCTAGCTGATCAAGGTCTACATCGCGCCCGCGCAGATCGGGATAAGCTTCGATGACCGAATCTAGGATTGCGCGGATATCTTGGGCGGTGGTCGTTTCGTCGACTGCAATACTCAAAAAGCCGTGTTCAATAGGGCGAAGGTTGATTCCGCGCCTGGCAGCAGCGGCGGAGACGACGAAAGCGTCGCCATAAGCATGAACACAGACCGTGTCGAAAAAATCTTGATGGACTAACGGATGGCCAAGTTTGTCGAGACCGGCAGCAAGAAGTCGCGCCATTCGATGCACCTGCTCTGCGATTGCCCGTAGCCCGCGCGGGCCGTGATAGACGGCGTACATCGATGCGATGACAGCGAGAAGAACCTGGGCGGTGCAGATATTACTCGTCGCTTTGTCGCGCCGGATGTGTTGTTCGCGGGTTTGCATCGCGAGGCGGTAACCGGGACGGCCGGTGGCATCGTGCGAAACGCCGACGAGGCGGCCCGCCATGTGGCGCTTGTAGGCGTCCCGCGTGGCGAAGTAAGCGGCGTGCGGTCCGCCGAAACCGAGTGGAACACCGAAGCGCTGCGTGCTGCCTACTGCGACATCGGCGCCGAATTCGCCCGGCGGTTTCAACAACGTTAGCGCGAGGATATCGGCGGCGACGACGAGCAATGCCCCGGCATCGTGCGCGGCTTTCGCAAACGATTCGTAATCGTAAATCGCGCCGTCGGTCGCGGGGTATTGGACGAGGGCACCGAAAACCGTGTCGTCGAATTTGAAACTGGAATAGTCCCCGATGACGATCTTAACTCCGAGCGGCCTCGCTCGGGTCTGGACGATTTCGATCGTTTGCGGATGGCAATTATCGGCGACTAAAAAGGTCGTTCGCTCGGCGCCCACAGAGGCGCGACAGAGAGCCATCGCTTCGGCGGCGGCGGTGCCTTCGTCGAGAAGGGACGCGTTAGAGATGTCGAGCGCCGTCAGGTCGGTGATCATCGTCTGGAAATTCAGGAGCGCTTCGAGGCGGCCCTGTGCGATCTCGGCCTGGTAAGGCGTGTAAGCAGTGTACCAGCCGGGGTTCTCGAGAATATTTCGCTGGATGACCGGCGGCGTGATCGTGTCCGAATAGCCGGCGCCGATGAAGGAACGCGCGACGCTGTTTTTTCTGGCGAGGTCGCGCAGCTCCGATAGCGCTTCCGATTCCGACTTCGCGTCGGGTAAATTCAGCGGCCGATAGAGCCGGATGTTTTGCGGGACGGTCGCATCGATCAACTCATCGAGATTCGCGAAACCGAGTTCGCTGAGCATCGCTTCCTGCGCCTCCTTGTTCGGGCCGATATGGCGGCGGGCAAAGGAATCGACCTGATCTCTCTCGCGCGATGGGCGGATGGCGTTGGTCGATTCGGCAGTTTTCGCCGGCGATTCCGTTTCAGCGATGGGCATTCGCCAAACTACGGAGTGCGTTTAGGCGTTCAAGCGAAGCCTACGAAAACAGATTTGATCGCCGGGCCAGGGACGCGTGATGGATGAACGCCTGGCGACGGTAAATCCGGCCGCTTCAATTTGCCGGATCAGCTCATCGATGTTCTTCCAAAAGAAGCTTTCGAAGAATCCCGGGTTGGTCCCCTGGTCGCGGCCCTGAACGGCTTCCACTAAGAATACTCCGTCCGGCTTGAGAACTTTCAGCACTTCCTTTGCAATGCGATCGATGTCGAAGGCGTGGTCCAAAGAGTTCGTGTAGACGACGTCGATTGACCCAGGCGCGAACTGCAAATCGTGAAAATCGCCATGGACAACGTAGCGATTATCGGCGCCCGGATTGAGATCGATCCCCACCGCGAAAGCGCCCAGATCGAGAAACGCCTTCACCTCCGTGCCGATGCGGGCCGCCAGGCAGAGCACGCTTCGTCCCGGCCACTCAATCTCGAGCGCGCTCAATCTCTCGCGAAGCGTCGTGCGGAATTCCTCGTCGTAGCGGCCGAAATCGTGCGTCTCGAGCTTGGCTTTCTGGTGTTCCAGGTAGGCTTCGTAGGAATCGTAGCCGCGCTTTTGAAAGCGATCGCCCTCGGCGTTCCAGTGCTCCCCAAATTTCCGGAATAAGGCGCGTTTGCGCAGGGAACGCTTCAGCCGATCCAGGGCACGCATTATTTCGAGTCAAACGTCTCCACGCCGTGTTCTTTCAGCCGGGCGCGCAGTTCGGCGAGATGCTGATGATTGCGCGTCTCGACCGTGCACAAAACATGGACCGCGGAAACATCGGAGCTGGCGAAGGCGCGATCGTGAACGACTTCCTTGATGCTCGCGCCGCTAGCCGCGATTTGGGTGGCGAGATCGGCCAGGCCACCCGGACGATCGCTGATCATCGCGGTGAAGCGGGCGAGCCGGCCATCGGCGACGAGAGCGCGTTCGACGACGCGGCTCAAGACATTTGGGTCGATGTTCCCTCCGCAAAGAAGGAGCACAACGCGTTTGCCGGCGAGTTCCGGGAGCTGCCCAGAGAGGCATGCGGCCAGCGGGGTGGCGGCCGCGCCTTCGACAACGCCTTTCTCAAGTTCCACGATGCGGAGAATCGCAACGGCGATTTGTTCTTCCGTGACAACCACGATGCGATCGATCAGCGGCGCTGCCGTAGAGAAAGCGTTCTGGCCGACCTGCGCGATCGCCAGACCGTCGGCGAGCGTCGGTTGCATGGCGATCCGCACAGGCTTCCCGGCCTGGACCGCAGCGGAAAAGCTCGCCACATGATTTGCTTCGACCGCGATGATTTTTACTTGCGGCCTTAAACTTTTCACGGCGAGCGCCACGCCCGCGAGCAATCCTCCACCGCCGACCGGAATCACGACTGCGTCCAACTCCGGCACCTGCTCGATGATCTCCAAGCCCATTGTGCCCTGGCCGGCGAGGATCGCGGGATCATCGTAACCATCGATGTAGGCGAGCCCGCGTTCTTTCGCGATCTCGTGCGCGTGTTCCTTTGCTTCCGTGAAATCTTTTCCGTGGAGGACGACGTTCGCGCCGAGCTTCTGGCAGTTGCCGATTTTGATGAGCGGCGCGTACTTCGGCATGACGACAGTGGCCGGAATGCCCAGCAATTTTCCCTGGTAGGCAAGGGCCTGCGCGTGGTTTCCCGCGGAGGCCGCGATCACGCCGCGCTTTTGTTGTTCCGGCGGCAACTGCGCGAGCGCGTTGCGCGCGCCGCGTTCCTTAAAGCTTCCGGTGCGCTGGAGGTAATCGAGTTTCGTGAAGATCTTCATCCCGGTGATTTCGCTGAGCGGAATCGATTCCGGGCAGGGCGAATAATAAACGGCGCCTTCGATCCGTTTCCGCGCCGCTTCGATGTCCTTCAACGTGATCACGCGAGGACTTCAATATGAATGGTGGGTCGCTCGTGCCAAGCGCCTAATCGCGGTCTTCTGTGCCCGCTTCGCTATGCGAAGCGTTATTGCGGCATTCGACACTCTCGCGCTTCGCACAGCGACGCGGCTACAGAAGAGTAACCCCGGCCTAACGAGTCGTCTCCACATCGAGCGCTTCGCGGATTTTCATGGCGAGCTGCTCGGAATCGAACGGTTTGGGAAGAAAGAACATTTCCTGGTCGTATCGATCGTCAGCGTGGAGCGATTCCTGGAGGTAACCGGAAATGAAAACGACTTTCGTTCCCGGGCTCGTCTTGTTCATCCAATCGGCAAAGCGGCGTCCGCTCATCTGCGGCATCACCATGTCGGTAAGCAACAGGTCGATCTTTCTGCCGGCGCGAGCGCCGATCAACAGTTGGGCGTCGTCGCCATTAGCCGCTTCGAGCACGTCGTAGCCGAGGCTGCGCAGGACCCGCACGGAAAGATGCCGCACGCTGATGTCGTCTTCGAGGACGAGAATGGTTTCGCAGCCTTTAGGAAGTTTATTTGCGCCGGGCTTCTTGTAGGAAGGCGGCGCCGGCGCGGGTACCCGGGGCAGAAAAATTTTCACAGTCGTGCCCTGGCCGAGCTCGCTCTCGACACAAATATGGCCGCCGCTTTGCCGCACGATTCCGTAACTGGTCGCCAGGCCGAGGCCGCTCCCATGGCCTTCATCTTTCGTGGTAAAAAAGGGCTCGAACACGTGCTGCTTCACTTCATCGGTCATGCCGGTGCCGTTGTCCGTGACGCTAATGCGAACGTAGTCGCCGGCCGGAAGCTGGTCCGGTGCGAACTCGTGATCTTCAGTGGATTCGACGGTGACGGCGGCCGTTGTCAAGGCCAGACATCCGCCATCCTTCATCGCGTCACGGGCGTTTACGACGAGATTGAGAATGATCTGGGTAAGCTGACCCGGATCGACTTTCGTGTGCAGACCCTCTTTGCCGCGCTCGAAGTCGCATTGCACGGAAATGTTTTCACCGAGCAGGCGCAGGAGCGAGCGCTCGAGGTTCGTGAGGAGGGAATTCACGTCCACGACGGCGGGCGCCAGCGGATGTTTGCGAGAGAAGGCGAGCAGCTGGCCGGTCAAGGCCGAAGCCCGGCCCGCGGCCGCGCGGATTTCGCGGATGTGGCCGGCGATCTCGCCTTTCATTTCCAACTCGTCGAGGAGCAGGTCGCTGTAACCGAGAATAGTGGTAAGAAAATTGTTGAAGTCGTGCGCGACGCCGCCGGCGAGCTGGCCGAACGCTTCCATTTTTTGCGAACGCACGAGCTGGTCCTGGAGTTGTTTCCGGGCGGTGATGTTCATGAGGGAGCCAACCCATTGCACCGGCCGACCAAGCCGATCGCGAACAATGCAGGCGCGCTCGAGCAAATCGAGATGGGACCCGTCCATGTGCCGGAAGCGGTATTCGCCGGTCCAATGCTCGACGTCCGCGGCGAGCGCATCGCGGATGCTGGCGGCGGCGCGGGCGCGATCCTGGGGGTGAAGTTGTTTCTGCCAGAAACCGA
>JBEEHI010000208.1:0-9012 GCA_041167305.1 Verrucomicrobiota bacterium | reverse complement strand
GGGGCGACGGGGAAGGGGAACGATCAGGTGCGGTTCGAGCTGACGGCGGCCGCGCTCGCGCCGGAGCTGCAAGTGATCGCGCCGTGGCGGGAAGAGCGTTTTCGAAAAGAATTCCCCGGCCGCGCCGAGATGATCGCCTATGCTGCCGCGCAAAAAATTCCAGTCGAGGCCAGCGCGGCTAAACCCTATTCGATGGACCGGAATCTCCTCCACATCAGTTTCGAAAGCGGGATGCTGGAAGATCCATGGTTCGACGCCAGCTCGGCGGAAGCACACGACATGTACAAGTTGAGCGTCGCGCCGGAAGACGCTCCGGACGAACCCGAATATGTGGAGCTGGAATTTCGCGATGGGGATTGCATGGCGGTAAATGGAAAAACGCTTTCGCCGCTCGGTGTGATGCAAGCGTTGAACAGACTAGGCGGCAAACATGGCGTCGGGCGGGTGGACCTTGTCGAGAACCGGTTCGTCGGCATGAAAAGCCGCGGCGTTTACGAAACTCCCGGTGGCGCGCTCCTCCATTTCGCGCATCGCCAGATGGAATCGCTCACCATGGATCGCGAAGTTATGCATCTCCGCGACAGCCTCATCCCCAAATACAGCACGCTGGTTTACAACGGCTTCTGGTTCGCTCCTGAGCGCCGCGCGCTCCAGGCGCTCGTTACCGAAACGCAGCGCGATGTCACGGGTGTCGTCCGGCTCAAGCTCTACAAGGGAAACATCATTGCCGCGGGACGGAAAAGTCCGAAGAGTCTCTACGATCCGCAGGTCGCAACCATGGAAGGCGGCGGCGCCGAGGCCTACAACCAGAGCGACGCCACCGGTTTCATCCGCCTGAATGCCCTTCGACTAAAGGCGCGCGCCGCGGTTTCTGACAAAGAGCTGTAGCCGCCCTAGAAAAAGCAGTTGGCTCCCGGGCAACTCGCCGTAAGTTCAGCCCCTCTCCAACCGGAAAAATCTCTCTCTTATGATCACCGTAATGCGGAAGCACCACAAATGGCTCATGATCGTCATCGCGGTCCTGGCCATTCCGTTCATCTTTTACTTCAATAAATCCGATTTCGCGGCCAACCGCCAGACAGACCTCGGCCGCCTTTACGACCGGCCCATCACCAACGTCGAGTTTCAACGTAGCGTCCGTCTTTTCACGCTCGCCCAAATGGTCGGCATGTCCACGATGGTCCAGGACTTGATGATGCGCCCGATGACTGAGAACGACATGTACGTCAATTTCGCTTTCAACCGCATTGTGCTCACTCACGAAGCCCAGGCGCTCGGGATCCAGCCCACCTCGGATGAAATCCTGGCCTTCGTCAAAACGCTGCCGGCGTTTCAAGGCGCCGGCGGTTTCGATCGCACCAAGTTCACCGACTTCGTTAAGAATCGGCTGCCGGCGCTCGGTTTCACCGAAGCACAGCTGGAGGAGCTGGTGTCCGATCAGATCGCCCTGAATCGGGTAAAAGATTTGCTCGGTGCGGGATTGCACGTCGCCGATTCCGAAAGCGCGGAATACTACGACCAAGCCTACGGAAAACTGCACGTGGCCGTGGTCCGGTTTCGCGAGGAAGATTTCCAGAAGGACGTGAAGGTCTCCGATGAGGAGGTCGCAAAATATTACGAGGCGCGCAAGGCGGAGTTTAAGACGGACGAGAAACGCAAGGTGGAGTTCGTCACGTTTGCCCTGAACGACGCCGAGAAAAAGCTGACCGGCAAAGAAAAGATCGATGCGCTGCAAAAGCTCGCGAATCGCGCCAATGATTTTGCGCAGGCCATGCAGGAGAAAGGCGCGAGGTTCGGCGAGGTCGCGGCTAAAGCGAACCAGCCCGTCATAGCCACCGGCGAGTTCTCCGCCACCGCCCCCGATCCGCAACTGGGTGGGAACGCGCAGCTCGCACAATACGCGTTTCAATTGAAACCAGAAGATCCGTCAAGCGACGCGCTCCAGGGCGTGGACGCCTTTTACGTCATGCATCTGGTCGGCGGGACGCCGTCGCGTCCGCTCACTCTCGATGAAGCCAAGCCGAAAATCGGCGAGACACTAAGCAAACAAAAGCTCAAGCAATTGGTGGCCGCCCGCGGCAGCGACGTCGCGCGCACGATCCGGGAAGCGATGAAGGTCGGCACGCCTGTCGACAAGGCGCTCGGACAAATGGGGCTCCAGGCGGAACGCATTCCGCCATTCTCCATCATCGAAGCTGCACCCACGCCTCCGCCAAAACCCGAAGACACCAAGGACAAAAAGCCGGAGGTTCCCGACCTCGCCGCCATCAAGGGCGCCGTACAGCAAATGAACCCGGGCGACGCGACCGACTTCCTGCCGACCGCAACCGGCGGCCTGGTGGCTGTGCTCGAGCAACGCGAACCGGGAGATCCGGCCGGTTACGAGAAGGTGAAAACGACTTTCGAGAAGAATTATTTGCAGAGCAAAAAGATGGTGGTCTTCGACGAATGGCTGCACGAACGCCGCCGCGCCGCGGGGCTGTTACAACCCACCGCGCAAATTCAGACCGAGACCTGATTCGCCGGGACTCCGTTCCCATGTCCGCCCTCGAGGAAATTTTCGACGATGCGAACGGCGATCTCGCGATCGGCGAGCTGGACAACGCGGTGGAGAAATACCGCCGCTGCGTGGAACTCGACCCGGCGTTTTTCGATGGCTGGCATGCCCTCGGCATGGCGCTCATGAAAACCGGACGTTTCCCGGAAGCGATCGCCGCCGTAAAAAAAGCGACCGAGCTCCGGCCTAACGACCAGATCGCCTGGACAAGTCTCTCGCTTTTCTACAATCGCAACGGCGAAATCAAGGAAGCGGAAGCCGCGGGGACGAAGGCCAAAATCCTTTCCTGGGGCGGGAAAGTGGCGAAGGAGTAGATGGAGGGACGACCGCCGGTCGTCCCAACTTTACGGGACGGACAGCGCCCGTCCCTCCAACCAGACTTCGTTAGGTCGCCGTCAGCTCTTTAAACGCCGCTAAAAACCGTTCCATCTGCGGCTTCGTCCCGATGGTCACGCGCAGGTGATTCGGCAGCGGCGGGAAAAGCCGGCCCACCTGAACCTTCTTCTCCTTGAACGCGGCAATAACCGGTTTCACTTCGCGCCGCATATCGATCATCATGAAGTTCGCGTGTGATGGAATGTAAGTGAAGCGCAGCTTGTCCAGCTCGCCGCAGACGAACTTCCGCACCTCGGAGTTGTTCTTCCGGCCGTTCTCCACTTGCGCGCTGTCATCCAGGCTCGCCCGCGCCGCGACGATTGCCATGATGCTTTCGCTGTCCCACGACTGTTGCGCTCGCATCAGCTCGATCTTGTCCGGCTGCGCGACGCAGTAGCCGTAGCGCAATCCGGCCATGCCGTAGATTTTCGAGAAGGTCCGCGCCACGATCAGGTTCGGATAATCTTTCACCAGCGGAATCACGCTCTCGTAATCGCCGCTCTCGACGAAATGGTGGTACGCCTCGTCCACGAGCACGATTGTTTCACGCGGCACCTTGGCGAGAAACGCCCGTAGCTCGCCCTTCGGGGTGATGCTCGCCGTCGGGTTATTCGGATTGCAGACGTAATGAAGACCGACGCCGGGAATATCCTGCATCTTCGGCAGATCGTGCGCGTAGGTTGCATTCAACTTCACCTTCACAACCTCGGCGTGGCTGGCTTTCGCATGGCCCGCCGCCGCCTCGAAAGTCGGATCACCCACGACCAGTTTCTTCTCGGGACCCGTGAACGCCGCTACCGCAACTTTCAGAATCTCGCCCGATCCTGCGCCGGGCAGAATCTGCTCTTTCGAAACTTGGTTCAGTTTCGCCAGGGCATCGACCAGCTCTTCCTGCGTCTCGTCCGGATATTTCCAGGCCAGCGGGAACGCCGCGGTCATCGCCTTAAGCGCCGCGGGCGAAGGACCGTACGGGTTTTCGTTCGAGCTCAGCCGAACGACATCTGACGTTTTGGTTTCTGCCGGAGTGGATTCCGAAAGCCCGAGCGCCGGCCGCAACGCCGCGTAAGCAGCGCCCGCTCCCAGAAGTTTCGTGAACCCCCGACGCGAGAGCGCGGATGATTTATTCACGGAACGGTTGTGACGAAAAGCGGGCACAGAGTCAATGCTTAGCTGAAATTGCAGCGACGTTCTTGAAGCTCCAAATCCCAAGCTCCAAGCACCAGAGAAATTCCAAACCTCAAGCTCCAAAGGAAGAGAGAGGGTTCGCGGTTTGGAGCTTGGTGCTTCTCTCGAGCTTGGAGCTTTTTGTATTGCAGTTGGCGTGGGGTTTTTGTTCGCGCCAAGTTGTGGATGAATGGCCGGCGAATACATCGAATCATACGTGCCGGCGCGGCTGGACCGGATGCCGTGGGGCCGATGGCATTGGCTCATCGTCGGCGCGCTGGGGGCGACCTGGATTCTTGATGGGCTCGAAGTAACGCTGGCCGGCTCGCTCGGCGGTATCCTGACGCACCGCGATACGCTTGGCCTGACGGATGCGCAAGTCGGCGCGAGCGCCACTTTCTATCTCGCGGGCGCGGTGCTCGGTGCGCTTCTCTTCGGATACGGAACCGATCGGCTCGGCCGGAAGAAATTGTTCTTCATTACCGTCGCGGTTTATCTCACGGCCACGGCGTTGACTGCGTTTTCCTGGAGCTTCGCGAGCTATGCATTCTTTCGCGCGCTCACCGGCGCCGGGATCGGCGGTGAATATGCCGCGATCAATTCGGCGATCGACGAGCTGATCCCGGCGCGCGTCCGCGGCCGGGTCGATTTGATGATCAACGGTTCCTATTGGATCGGCGCCGCGATGGGATCAGGGGCAACGCTCGTGCTCCTCGACACGCGTTACCTCCCGCTCTGGCTCGGCTGGCGTCTCGCCTTCGGCATCGGCGCGGCTCTCGGTCTCGTCGTCATTTTCTTTCGCCGCTGGATTCCGGAAAGTCCGCGCTGGCTCCTCATCCACGGGCGTGCTGCGGAAGCGGAGCGGATCCTCGATGACGTGGAACGGACCATGCCCACGCATGAGCTGCTTCCGCATGACGCACCTCCGACGCGAGTGCGCACCCGCACCCACACGCCCTGGCGCCAGATTTGGGACACCATCGTCCACGAACATCGACGCCGTTCCGTTCTCGGTTTCGTCCTTATGCTGACGCAGGCTTTTTTCTACAACGCCATCTTCTTCACCTACAGCCTGGTCTTGATGCGGTTCTACGATGTCCCCGCGCAAAATGTCGGCGGCTATCTGCTGCCGTTTGCGCTCGGCAACGTGCTCGGTCCGGTCGTCATCGGCCATCTCTTCGACACCATTGGTCGCCGGAAAATGATCACCGCGACCTACGCGCTCTCCGGCATTCTCCTTGCCCTCACCGGCTGGCTTTTCCACGCCGGGATGCTCACCGCGCAAACCCAGACGATCGCCTGGATGATCATCTTCTTCTTCGCCTCTGCCGCCGCCAGCTCCGCGTATTTGACCGTGAGCGAAATTTTCCCGCTCGAAATTCGCGCATTGGCGATCGCTATCTTCTACGCCTTCGGAACCTTGGCCGGCGGTGTCGGCGCACCGATCCTGTTCGGCTGGATCATCGGCACCGGCTCGAGAACCGCGCTGTTTATCGGCTACCTCGTCGGCGCCGCGTTGATGATTCTCGGCGCCATCGTCGAAGCGTTCCTCGGGGTCGATGCCGAACGCAAATCCCTCGAGCAGGTCGCCACGCCCTTGTCCTGTAAGTTGTAGCCGTTGAGAATTGGATTGTCTTCTCCGTTCGCCTTGGTCAAAATCGCGGCATGAAGCCGTTGCTTACCCTCCTCATCCTGGTCGCGTTCCTTCCTAACACCGATGCAGCGCCACCCACCGCCCAGGGGCGGACGCTCACGGACATTGATCCCATTGCCACGCGAGTCTTGAAGAGATCCATAAGTCCAAAATTCTACAAGAGTCTGCTGATCTCCCCCATCAAAGGGTGGGTTGTTGTCCGCGCGAGCAATTCCGGCACGCGGCTTTATGGAGCGAGAGTGATACACTCGGAACTCAACGGGGCTTACGACGCGCTCGCTCTTAAACTGGCGAAAGAGGCGCAGATCGCCGGATATTATTCGATCGAGAGGCCGAACGTCCGGCCCTCCATTCTGCTGCATCTTCTCATTTACCAGATCGCGGACGGCACAATGGCGCTTTCATTCCCTCAATTTGACGAGCCGGGCGGCGACCAGATGGAGTACTTAGGCTGCGCAAAGCTCGCGGTCCTAAAAAGCGATGGCAAATGGACCGAGATCAAAGGGCCAGAAAGTCTCGAAGGGAAGGGCTGGGCAGTCCGAGCAGCTGGTCAGAGAAATGAGCTCAGGACTGTTAAGAAGCTAGAAGCCGGATTGATGGGGCTCACATGGTGAGAAATTGCAGGAACCTTTCGAGTAGTTAGTTCCAGCCTCCGGCGACGAGTGCTCTCGGCGCACGGTCGCTGATCTTGTGTCTCGTTTGGGGACATTTGAATTCGAAATCACACGAGGCGGTGTGCACCTTTGTGATTGCGCCGCGGCGCTGCCCAACCGACGCTCGCGGCGATGAAGACGGATGTGATTGATCCGGCGTTGGCTTCGCCGTCGTCGCCGTCATTGCCGGATCCGAAGGCGCCGATTCCTCGCCAGATCCGCTACATCATCGGCAACGAGGGGTGCGAGCGATTCAGCTTTTACGGGATGCGCAACATCCTGACGGTGTTCCTGACCACCTCGCTGTTCCTCTATTTGCCGGAAGCGGAGCGGGGGGGCGCGGCGAAGGAGGTGTTTCATACTTTCGTCATCGGTGTTTATTTCTTCCCGCTGCTCGGCGGATGGATCGCGGACCGGTTCTTTGGGAAATACAACACGATCTTCTGGCTCAGCCTGGTTTATTGCCTTGGGCAAGCTTGCCTCGCGTTGTTTGTCTTCAACCGCATTGGGTTCTACGTCGGGCTTTCGCTGATTGCGCTCGGTTCCGGCGGCATCAAACCGTGCGTGTCGGCTTTCGTCGGCGATCAGTTCGACCAGACCAACAAGCATCGCGCGAAGGTGGTCTTTGACGCGTTCTATTGGATCATCAACTTCGGCTCGTTCTTCGCGTCGCTGCTGATGCCGATCTTTCTGCGCCAGCTCGGACCGAGCATCGCGTTTGGGATTCCAGGCGTACTCATGTTCATTTCCACCGTCATCCTGTGGATCGCGCGGAAGCAGTACGTGATGGTGCCTCCGGCGGCACCGAATCCGCATTCTTTTCTTAACGTTTGCCGCACAGCGCTCGCCTCTGGCGCGCGTGGCCGCGTGCTCGCGATAACCGGGGCGGTCGTGGCGATCGGATCGTTCCTCCTTATCCCGAAAGAATTTTTCGTGATCGCGGCCTGCCTCGCGCTGGTGGCGGTGATCGGGTTCGGCGGGATCGGCGTAAGATTGCAGCTGGATGCGGCGCGAGGCACGCATCCCGACGACGCGATCCAAGGCGTGCGCGCGGTTTTGCGTGTACTCGTGCTGTTTGCCCTCGTGACGCCGTTCTGGTCGCTCTTCGACCAGAAGGCATCGACCTGGGTGCTTCAGGCAAACGCGATGATCCCGTACCAGTGGTTTGATCCAGAGAAGTTGCGCGCGTTTAGCCCGATTCTCGCGACCGTGTTCGGGCCCTTCAGCAGAATTGAACCTTCCCAAATGCAGGCATTCAATCCGGCGCTGGTGATGCTCCTCATCCCCTTCAACAATCTTGTGCTTTATCCCGCGCTTTGGCGGCTTGGATTTGAAGTTACGGCCTTACGCCGAATGGGTGCCGGAATCGCATTCGCCGGACTTTCCTGGATCGTTGTCGGCGCCATGCAAGTGGTGCTGAATCAAGGCACCGCGTTCTCGATCATGTGGCAGGTGTTGCCGTACGCGCTGCTCACACTCGGCGAAGTGCTCGTGTCCGCGACCGGACTCGAGTTCGCCTACAGCCAGGCGCCGCTCGCGATGAAGGGTGTGATCATGGCTTTTTGGAGTTTGTCGGTGACGATCGGCAATCTCTGGGTGCTGGTCGTGAACGCCGGAGTCAAAAACGACACCGTGATTGGGGCCATTAAATCGAGTGGATTGGAGATCACGGCGTTCCAGATGTTTTTCTTCGCCGGGTTTGCGTTCGCCGCCGCGCTCGCCTTCGGGCTGGTCGCGCGCAGCTATCCGCTGGCGGACCACTACCGGAAAGCCTAGCGGAACGATCGGCGGTCATAGACCGCCGCAACAGGGCACGAACAATCAGCTCCGGGGTGTAAACGGAACCGGCCGGAGTGAGCTCGCTGGAATTCAGGCAGAACGAGTCGACGTGAATCATGCCGGCGTCGAAAGCGGCGTGAGTCTTTAGAAAAGGACGAACCGTTTGCGGCGATACGTCGCGGCAGCGGGCGAGAGTCACGTGCGGATGGAAAGCGCGCAGGTCCGGCTCGAGACCAGCAACGAGGGCGGCTTCCTGAACGCGCTTGTGCAATTGAAACAAATGCGGGTGTCCGGTGCCGACGCCGATCCAAACAATCTTCGGCCAGCCCTTGCTCGGAAAGGTGCCGAGACCGATCAGCGGAAGGAAAAATGATTTCCAGGAAATCGCGCGCAACTTTTCCATGAGGCGCTCCTGAGTTTTGCTTGAGACGCTGCCGAGGAAGCTCAGCGTCAAATGCATTTGCCGCGGCTCGAGCCAGCGCACACCGCGCAGATGCGGATCCATTTCGGCGAGGCGTTGCTTGAGCGATTCCGGGAGCTCGAGGCAGACGAAGAGCCTTTTCGCGCTCATCAATCAAAGCCTGGGCGAAATGTCGGCGGCGGAGCGATCTTCGGCGGGTTTCTTCACGCAGAAGGCGAGAACCGCGCCGACGAAACAGAGCAACGCGCCGACGACAAATGGGGTGCGGGCGTATTGCGTCAGCGGTTTCCCCAAATCGAACATGAGGAGCCAGCCGCCGAGGAGAGGACCGAGTAGACGCCCGGTGCTCCCGGCTGATTGCATGACGCCGAGGGCGCGGCCTTGCCAGCTTTGCTCAATCATTTGCGAC
>JBEEHI010000207.1:0-4556 GCA_041167305.1 Verrucomicrobiota bacterium | reverse complement strand
CCAGAACCGCAACCTGCCGTTCGATCCGGCTGGCCTAGCGACATCGGAAGCCGGCGGCTTCAGTCCACTTCTCGGAAAAGCGTTCACCGAAATCGCGGCGGCGAGTCTGAGCATGCACAAGAGTCAGGGCGTCGGTCGCTCACCCGGGCGGGGCGCGCGCAAAGAATATTTCAAGCTGCTCGAGGGCGCGCCGATGACCGAGAACCTGTTTGACGGCATCGACACGACCTGGGGACGAGTGCCGAAGTCGGAAGCGATCGCAGAAAAGGCGAAGCAGCTCTTGGCGAGCTTTGCCGCTGCCGATCCAGCCGCGTCGGTCCCGAAGCTATTGGAATTGCGGAAGGAATTATCGACGATCGACAAGAAAGATTGGCTCATTGCCAAGACGGGCGAGATCGACGGCCTCATCGCGGCCTGCCTCGGTTTACACATCGAAAGCTCGACGACGAGCGCCACGGTTTCCGCCAGCCAGACGCTGCCGATAAAACTAGAGGCGATCAATCGCTCGAACGTTCCTGTGCAATTGGTCGAGGCACGGGCTCCGATCTCCGGCCAGGTTCTGCGTCTGGACGTGCCGCTTCCGCAGGACCAATTCGTCGCCAAGGATCTAACCCCGGCACTGCCGAAGGACGTCACTTACACGCAGCCGTATTGGCTGCGAAAGCCTGCCGCGCCCGGCACCTTCGCCGTCGACGATCAAAAGTTAATCGGTTTGGCGGAAAATCCTCCGGCGTTTCCGGTGGAAGTTATTGTGCGCGTCGGCGACCAGGACCTTCGGTATTCGGTCGACACGAAATATCGCACCGTCGATCCAGTCGTAGGCGAAGTTCGTCAGAACGTTGTGCTCGCACCGCCGGTCTTCGCGAATTTACATAACTCCGTTTTCGTTTTCGGCGACGACAAACCGAAGACGGTTCAGGTGCGCGTGGCCGCCTCGACCGGCGCGGTCCGCGGCGATCTCCGGCTCGAGGCGCCGAAAGGCTGGCGGATCGAACCGGCTTCCGTTCCCGTGGAAATGAAAGTGGCGGATGCCGAATCCTTCGCGACGTTCACGATTCATCCGCCGCCAAATCCGGGCGAGGGGACGCTGCGGGCGATCGTTAAAGTTGACGGCCAGGATTACTCGTTCGCGCGCGAACGCATTTCTTATCAGCACATCGGCGTCCACACTTTGATGCCGCCGGCAGAGGCGAAGATCGTTCGGTCCGATATCAAGAAGAAAGGCGAGTTGATCGGCTACCTTCCCGGCGCCGGCGATGACATTCCGCAGAGCCTCCAGCAAATCGGCTACAACGTGAAGACGCTCGACGGCTCCGAGATCACCGCGGAAAACCTGAAGCGTTTCGATGCCGTGGTGCTCGGCATTCGCGCCTATAACACGCAGGATCGCATCGCCGCCTGGCAGGCCGAGTTGCTCGCCTACGTGAAAGCCGGCGGCGTGGTCGTCGCGCAATACACCACCACGGCGGATCTGAAAACCAAAGAGATCGGTCCATTCCCGCTCGAGATTTCACGCGACCGCGTCACCGACGAGACCGCGGAGATTCGAATCCTCACGCCCGATCATCCGCTGCTGAATTCGCCGAACAAAATCACCGCCGACGATTTCAAAGGCTGGGTGCAGGAGCGTGGCCTTTATTTTCCAAACAAATGGGACGCGAACTGGACCGCGCTTCTTTCCTGTAACGATCCCGGCGAAAAGCCGCTCGATGGCGGATTGCTCGTCGCGAAATCAGGCCAGGGCTACTTCGTTTACACCGGCTACGCGTTCTTTCGCCAGTTGCCCGCCGGCGTTCCCGGCGCCTACCGCCTCTTCGCGAACATGGTCTCGCTGCGCGAGGTGAAATGAAAACCGTCGCCATCCGTTGCCCCATGTCCGGGGCTTCGATAATCCATGGCACGAGACCGGCAGTTCCGCTTTGCTGCACCGCCGGCTGTAGTCCGCCGCGCCCTCCGGGCGCTCGACAGCGCCGGAGGCGCGGAGGATTAAAGCCCGGAGTGAAGCGGGAGCGAAACTCCGGGCAATCGTTTCGTAAACAATATCGAACCCCTGACAAGGGGTGGCGGAGAACGGAGTGCTAGAGGTAACGCTCGTCGAACGGCAAACCATGCGCCCGCAAGATCACTTTGAGTTCTTCAACAAACGAAACGCTTCGGTGATGTTCTTCCTGCCTCTCGATGTAGCGACGTACCTTCGGCGCCTGCGACTCGCTCACCGTGAACGCGCCATATCCTTCCTGCCACGCGAATCCTGCGGCCTCTCGAAACGTCCGCGAAATCCAACCGGACGAATTCGCCTTCAATTCACCGATAAGCTTCGAGATCGCTTTGTCCTGCCGCAATTTCGCCAGGATATGAATGTGATCCGCCGTCCCGTTAATGATCAGCGCGATTCCGTTTTCCGCGCGGACAGCCCCGCCGATGTATTGATGAATTCGTGGACGAATTGTAGCCGTCATCCACGGCTCGCGGGCCTTGGTCGCAAAGACGATGTGATAGAGAAGGTTGCAATAGGAGGAACTCATCGAAACGCGCCTTTCCGTCGCCCCTCTTCGGGGGCTTCTGTTTCGTTGCACATTACACCCGGGGTTCCGCTTCGCTCCACCCCGTCCTGCAGTTCCGCTGCGCTTCACTGCAGGCTCTATTCCGCCGCGCCTTCGGCGCTCTTTTCAGTCCGAACCGCCGCCCAGCGCCGGAGGCGCGCCGGATTAAAGCCGGGAGTAAAGCGAAGCGGAACTCCGGGAAACGATGGCACCCATATGTTGAAAACCCCGGGAACGGGGTGGCGGAAAACGCGACCGAATCTCGCCGTCGTCCAATTAAAATGAGCGGGCACGATCATCCGCCGTTCTTCTCAACCTGGCGCAAGGCGTATTGGTTCGCGCTCGGCTTGTTCGCGGTCGAGGTTGCGGTGCTCTACGCCTTCACGCTGCGGTTTTCGTGAACCGGCTCGATTACATCGTCCTCTTCGCGACGATTCTCGCGATCCCGCTCTACGGCCTGTGGCGCACTTACAATCATCCGAACCTTCGCGAGTATCTCAAAGGCGATAGAACGATTCGCTGGGGAACCATCGGACTCTCGGTCCTCGCGACCCAGGCTGGCCCGATCACGTTTCTTTCCATGCCGGGGCAGGCTTACGAAAGCGGCATTGGATTCATCCAAAATTATTTTGGGCAACCGCTCGCACTCATCGTGGTCTGCGCGGTGTTCGTCCCGATCTATCAACGGCTCAAGGTTTACACCGCTTACGAATATCTCGGCCAGCGGTTCGACAAGAAGACGCGGCTCCTCGGCGGCTTCCTGTTTCTCATCCAGCGCGGGATCGCCGGCGGGATCACGATCTACGCGCCGGCCATCATTCTTTCCGCGCTGCTCGGGTGGGATTTGAATCTCACCATCTGGCTCGCGGGCGGGTTCGTCATTCTCTACACCGTCGTTGGTGGCACGAAGATTGTCAGTCTTACGCAACGCTACCAGATTTTGGTGATCCTTGTCGGGATGGCGCTCGCTTTCGGGATCGCCGTCCACCGTCTGCCGGCCGATCTGTCGTTCAGCGATGCGCTCTCGATCGCCGGCAAAATGGGAAAACTCCAGGCTGTCGATTTCTCCATCGATCCGTCGAAGCGCTACACCTTCTGGTCCGGCATCCTCGGCGGGTTCTTTCTGTCGCTCTCTTACTTCGGCGCCGATCAATCACAGGTGCAGCGTTATCTCGCCGGCGGTTCGCTCCGCGCCAGCCGGATCGGCTTGCTCTTCAACGCCCTCGTGAAAGTGCCGATGCAATTCCTCATCCTGCTCCTCGGCGTGATGATTTTTCTTTTCTACCAATTCGAAAAGCCGCCGCTGTTTTTCAACCAGCCCACCTACCAACGCGCGGTCGAGCGCGGCTACGGCCCGCAGCTATCGACGCTCCAGACCCAATTCGACGAAGTCTTCGCCCGCAAACAGGAGGCGCTGGCGAAAACTTCCGGTTCCGCCGTCGTCCCGGCTGAAGTCCAGCAACTCGACGCCCGTGCTCGCGCCATTCGCGACGACACGAAAAAGATTCTCGAGCAAGCCGGCGCCAGCCCGAAGAGTAAGGACTCCGATTACGTCTTCATCACTTTCGTGCTCCAACATCTGCCGCACGGCGTTGTCGGTTTGCTCGTCGCGGTCATCTTCTGCGCGACGATGTCCGCCACCTCCGCCGTCCTCAACGCACTCGGTTCCACGACCGCCGTGGATTTCTATCGCGTATTCCGGCCCCACGACACCGACCATCATTACGTCGTCGCGACCCGCTGGCTGACGGCGGGCTGGGGTCTGGTCACCATCGCTGTCGCCTCGTTCTGCAGCCTCGCGGAAAATCTCATCGAGGCTGGCAACATTCTCGCCTCGGTTTTCTACGGCAGCATTCTCGGTTTATTCCTCGTCGCGTTTTTCCTGCGCCGCGTGCGCGGCTCGGCTGTCTTCTTCAGCGCAGTAATCGCCCAAACGATGGTGATCGTTCTCTTCTTCACCACAAACATTGGTTATCTTTGGTACAACGTGATCGGCTGCGTCGCCGTCGTCCT
>JBEEHI010000206.1:0-8697 GCA_041167305.1 Verrucomicrobiota bacterium | reverse complement strand
CCGTAAACCGTGAAGAGCGCTTCGTATCCCGCCTTCATCACCACCTCTTCGATATGGGCGTTGTGAAATCCGTAGGGAACCGCGAAGCAGTTCACCTTCACCCCGAGCTTCTGCTCGATCATCTGTTTTGAGCCATTGATCTCCTTGTCGAGCCACTGCTCGTATTCTTCCGGGCTCAGTTTTTTCTTGGCGACCTTGTCATACGGCTTCCGCAAATCCGAATGCGTGGCGGTGTGCCCCTGGATGTCGACTCCCGCATCGCGCATCTCCGCGAGCTGCTCCCAGCTCATTGATTCGCCGCCGCTGAAATGCCCCGGCTTGATGCCCTCGGTGTAGATGAACAGCGTCACCGGATAGTTGAATTTCTTCAGGATCGGCCAGGCGACTTCGTACTGCGACTTCCAGCCATCGTCGAACGTGATGATTGCGCTCTTCGACGGGATGGCTTTCTCGCCGCGCCGCCAGGCCAGAAAATCCTGCATGGGAATCACGCTGATGTTCTTGTTCTTCAGCTCCTGCATCTGCGCCTCGAACGCGGCCGGGGTGATCTCGGTGTCAGGCCGCTTCACGCTGTTGACGAACCGGTGGTAACCGAAAATGACGACCTGCGCGTTCTGATCCACGGCGGGCTTGCTGATAACCGGAGCCGCCGAGGGGGTCGCGGCCGCGGCCGGGCCGGAAGCTCCGGGTGTCGCCGAAGGGGCGGCCTTGGTTTGATCGGTCGTGCTGGTGGCGACCAAGCTGGAATTCTTTTTGCAGCTCGCCAGACCGAGCGCCAAAAACAGAGGAAGAAATGCGAATCGAGTAAGCATAAAGGCGGTAAGGGCCTTTAGTTTGGGACGCAATAATTACAAGCAGTTTTTGGGTTCTCCCTCTTCTGTCCGCGCTGACTGCAGAGAAATCGGTGGCGCGCATTCGCCTTTGGGCTACGAGTTCCCATGCCCCGGTTTTTGTCCATCCTGTCGCTGGCCGTTGTCGCAGTTGCCCTTACGAGTTGCGGCACGGGCCCGGCCCTGAACGTCAAGGACACGACGCGCACTTTTACTACGGTCGTCGTGGACGCCGGGCATGGCGGGAAGGATAACGGCGCTTTCCGGCGTTTCGGAGGTGCCGAGAAAAATGCGACGCTCGATGTCGCGACCCGGCTCGCCGCCAAACTGCGCGAATCGCAGTTCCACGTCGTCATGACCCGTTCGGACGACGTTTTCATTCCGCTGGACGAACGTGCCGCGATCTCGAACCGGCAGAAAAACGCGATCTTTGTAGCGATCCATTTCAATGATGCCGGCCGGCGCGGCATTCGCGGTTTTGAAACGTATTACCATTCGCCCGTGTCGCGGACGCTCGCGTATCGCATTCAACAGCATTTGCTCACCTTGCCCGGCGCGGTGAATCGCGGCGTGAAGACGGCGAACTTTCGTGTCCTGCGAAAGGCAGAATATCCGGCCGTTCTCGTCGAATGCGGATTCCTGAGCAATCGCAAGGAAGGCGCCGCCGCCCGCAGCGCCAGTCGCAGGGACGATCTCGCGGACAAGATTGCCGAGGCGATCGTGGATGAGCGTTACGGCAAGGGAACGTATCGCGCGCCCGCGAACGCGTCCGACGCAGCCGCGACTTCATCCGAACACGGGAACTAGTCCCTCGTTAGAATTGTCATCCTGAGCCTGCGAAGGATCTCTGACCATTTCTTCGAATCAGCGTTGCCCAGGGAAAATAGTCAGAGATTCTTCGACTCCGTTCCGCTTCGCTCAGAATGACAGGATAGGCGGAAGGGCTAAAATTCGATCCCGCGTTTTTCCTTCCCAACCGCCGCCAGCGTGATGAGGGCGAGAAAGACAATCAGCGTTACAATCGCCAGCGACTTCGCATAACCTGCCCCACCCGCCGCTGTCGGAAAGCTTTCCGCCAGCTTTGTCTCGACGACGGCGATCGGAGCGGCGAACAGATTCCCGAGCTGATACACGAACCCGGGAAACGTCCCGCGCATTTCCGGGGGCGACAGTTCGTTGAGATGCACCGGCACCACTCCCCACGCGCCTTGCACCATGAACTGCATGCAGAAGCCGCCGGCGATCAGCATTCCCAGCGACGACGAAAGAATCCACACGGGGATGAGTAGGATTCCAACGGCTGCCGCGAGGATAATCGAACGGCGCCGTCCCCAGTGCTGCGAGAGCGCACCGAATAAGGTGCCGCCGCAAATCGCCCCGAGACTGTAGATAATGCTGACATTGCGGACTTGGGGGACATCGAGGCCGCACTGCTTTTGCAGAAACGTCGGATAAACGTCTTGCGTCCCGTGCGACATGCAGTTGAAAACCGTCATGAGCAGGATCGCATACACGAAAAGCCTCCAGTGCTGGCGAACGACGGTGGCAAAAGGAGTTTTCGCCAGCCGCACTTTGTGTCGCTCCCAGGAAGGGGATTCCGGCACCCGCATTCGGATGAAAATGACGAGCAACGCCGGCGCCGCACCGGCCACGAACAATCCCCGCCAACCGAAGTGCGGAAAAACGAGCCAATAAACGATCGCCGCGAGCAGAAGTCCGAATGCATAACCCTGCTGGAGAATTCCCGAGAACAGGCCGCGCGATTTTGCCGGCAACGTTTCCATCAGGAGCGATGCGCCCAGCCCCCATTCGCCTCCCATGCCGATGCCGAACAGCGCGCGCAAGATCAGGAAGACGGTGAAATTCGGCGAGAACGCCGTGAGCATCTCGATCACCGAATAAAAGATGATGTCCACCATCAACGGAATTCGGCGGCCAAACCGGTCGCCGAGGTATCCAAAGATCAGCGCCCCGAGCGGCCGGAACATCAGCGTCAACATGCTGGCGAAGGCGACCTCGGGGACCGTCTTGCCAAATTCCTGCGCGACGGCGGAGAACACAAAGGTGAGCAGGAAGAAATCGAGCGCGTCCAGGGCCCAGCCCAGGAAACACGCGACGAAGGTGTTTCGTTGATCGCGCGTCAGCGCTTTGAAAAGCCGCAGCGTTTCCATTCGCGTGGAAGGTTAGTTTAGGGCCCGGCGAGTGGAAGCGTGAATTTGGGAACTCATGCTCATGCTCCTGATCATGATCCTAATCTCCTGCGAGAGCTTATTCGAAAGATCAGGAGCACGATCAAGATCAGGAGCATGAACGCAGGCGCATGACAGCGCTTTCTGGCCGCGCTACGCTTTCCCACTTGCCATGCGCTACCTCGTCAAAGCCCGCGTCAAATCCGGCCGCGAAGGATCCCTCCTTCGCGCCATCGATGAGCAGACCCTCGGCAAAGGCTCGATCGCGGGCGACGAATACCAGCACGACATGAAGCAGGCGCGGGTAAATCCAGCTGGGGTCGCCACCTGGGTGGAAACGTGTTTCTGCGATTCGCCGCTCGCAGAAGAACGGCCGTATTGGGAAAAGTATTTCGATCTGCTCGCGGTGAACGACGCGCATTCGCGCCGTAATTGCCGACATGAAAACTGAACGGAACCGTGGGCGTGCTGCGATTGCGATTGCACGGCGAAGCTCGAAGAAAAGCTCCACGGCCAGGGCGAACCGTTCCTGACGAGGCTGCGCTCTTCTTCCTCGTAATCGTGCTCGTGCTCCTGCTCGTGATCGATCCGTAAATCGGAAGAAGAATCGATTACGATCACGAGCAGGAGGGCTGACACATCTACGCATCATGATGCGTCAATTTGTTCCTTGCCGTGCACGGGAACTGCGGTTTAGTTCTCGTTCACCATGCCGGCCCAGGATATCCATCCCCTCGAAGCCTTGATGCGCGAGCGCATTGTCGTGCTCGACGGGGCCATGGGCACAATGGTCCAGCAGTACAAGCTCAGCGAGGCCGGTTACCGCGGCGACCGTTTCCAAGATTGGAAAGGCAAGGATCTCAAGGGCTGCCTCGAAATCCTTCTCCTCACCAAGCCGGATCTTATCGACGAAATCCACCGGCGTTATCTCGAAGCCGGTGCGGACATCATCGAGACGAACACTTTCAGCGGCACTACGATCGGTCTTCACGATTTTCTGTTTCCGGGGGAACCGGAAAGCGGTCGCAAAGACGCAGAGTTCTTCCAGCGCGTCGTCGACGACCAGTCGTATTCCGACCTCGTCAAAGAGATCAATCTCAATGCAGCCCGCGTGGCGCGTCATGCGGCGGACCTGGTCTCGAACGAAACGGGACGCCGGCGCTTCGTCGGAGGCTCGCTCGGGCCGCTACCCGTCACGGCTTCGCTTTCACCAGATGTAAACGATCCCAGTTTTCGCGCCGTCACTTTCGATCAAATCCGAAAGTCGTACAGCGAACAGGCTGCCGCTCTGCTGGAGGGGGGCGTGGATTTGCTGATGGTCGAAACGATTTTCGACACCCTGAACGCAAAAGCCGCGATCGCTGCCATCACCGAACTGTTCGAGAAATTGGGCAGGACAGTTCCGCTGATCGTTTCCGGAACGGTGACCGATCGTTCCGGACGAATCCTGAGCGGCCAGACGGTCGAAGCATTTCTCACCTCGATCGCCCACGCCGATCCGCTTGTCGTGGGATTGAATTGCGCGCTCGGGCCCGGCGAAATGGAGCCGTACATCGAAGAGCTCGCGCATGGCACCAGCCGATACGTGAGTGCGTATCCGAATGCCGGCCTGCCCGATCCGTTATCTCCAACCGGATTTCCCGAGACGCCGGAAAGCCTCGCGCCCCAGCTCGAGAAATGGTGCCGGAACGGCTGGCTGAATATCGTCGGCGGCTGTTGCGGGACGACGCCGGATCATATTCGGCTGATCGCTGAGTCGGTGCGTGATCTGCCGCCGCGTCGCGTCGAACCACGAGATCTGGGGAGCGCACGCGCCTCGCGTGCTGGTTTCGGCGCCCTCGCCGAAACCTCTGCCGACGTTTCGTATTCCAAACGCCGTCTCCCCCACTTCGATCGCCCGTGGGGAAAATACGCGGTGACGTTTTCGACTCGGGAGCGTCGTCAATTGGCCCCGGCTGAAAGGGACATCGTTTTGCGAAGCGCGCTGTATGGGTACGAGAAAGGCCAATACGAGTTGTACGTGTGCTGTGTAATGCCGGACCATGTGCACATGCTCTTCGAACCGCAGGTGAAATCTGAGGACACGATGGGGGCGACGGTGTTCTGGTCGTTGAGCGAGATACTCCACGGGATCAAGTCATCGACCGCTCATCGCATCAACAAGGCGGCCGGTACGAGCGGACCTGTGTGGGAAAAAGAATCATTCGATCGCTTGATTCGCTCGGAATCGGACCTGCAGGAAAAGTTTGAGTATATTTGCAGGAATCCCTGGGATTCCGAAGCTATCGAGCGGAACGCAGGTTATCCGTGGTTGTGGACGCCTGAAGAGTCTTCGGCGGGGGCGCCGAAGACAGCACGCGAGGCGCGTGCGCTCCCCAGAGAGAGCGATCGCGCAGACGATGGCGCGTTGCACTTATCCGGGCTCGAGCCGCTCAACATCACACCGGAAATGGGATTCGTCGTGGTGGGCGAACGGACCAACATCACCGGCTCGCCGAAGTTTTCGAAACTGATCCTGGCCGGCGATTTCGAAGCGGCGTTGGCGGTCGCACGCCAGCAGGTCAGTGGCGGGGCGAACATCCTCGACGTCAACATGGACGAAGGCATGATCGATTCGGAAGCGTCGATGACGAAGTTCCTCCATCTGATTGGGAGCGAGCCGGAGATCTCGCGCATTCCGATGATGATCGACAGCTCAAAGTGGAGCGTGATCGAAGCCGGCCTCAAATGCGTCCAGGGAAAATCGGTCGTCAATTCGATCAGCTTAAAAAACGGGGAGGAGGAATTCCTGCGGCACGCCGCGCTGGTCCGGCGTTATGGCGCCGCGGTTATCGTGATGGCGTTCGATGAAACCGGCCAGGCGGATAGCTACCAGCGGCGAATCGATGTTTGCGCGCGCGCTTACAAACTCCTGACGGAGCGCGCAGGCGTGGCGCCTAACGACATCATCTTCGACCCAAACATCCTGACCGTCGCGACCGGCCTGGAGGAACATTGCAATTACGCCGTTGATTTCATCGAGTCGGTGCGTTGGATCAAGGCGAACCTTCCCGGGGCGCGAACCAGCGGCGGCGTGAGCAATATTTCCTTTTCGTTTCGCGGTAATAACGCGGTGCGCGAGGCGATGCACGCCGCGTTTCTGTTTCACGCCATCCAGGCCGGCCTCGACATGGCGATCGTCAACGCCGGCCAGCTTGCCGTTTACGAAGAGATCGAGCCGGAGCTGAAAACTCGCGTAGAAGATGTCCTCCTCAACCGGCGCGATGATGCGACCGAACGGCTGGTCGATTTCGCGGAACAGGTCAAGGGTGGCGAGAAAACGCCGATCGAAAAAGAGGCGTGGCGTCACGCGCCGGTCGAAGAGCGGCTTTCGCATGCGCTCGTCAAAGGCATCGTCGATTTCATCGAGGCCGATACGGAGGAAGCGCGCGCCAGGAGCAAGCGGCCGCTTGACGTCATCGAAGGGCCGCTCATGGCCGGGATGAGCGTCGTCGGCGATTTGTTTGGCGCGGGCAAAATGTTTTTGCCGCAGGTGGTGAAGAGCGCGCGGGTTATGAAGAAAGCGGTCGCGTATTTGCTGCCGTTCATGGAGGCGGAGAAACACGCCGACGCGAAGCCGCGGGCGCGAATTGTCATGGCGACCGTGAAAGGCGACGTGCACGACATTGGCAAGAACATCGTGGGCGTTGTCCTGCAATGTAATAACTACGAGGTGATCGATCTCGGCGTGATGGTCTCGGCCGCGAAGATTCTGGAGACGGCGCGGGAACGAAAAGCGGACGTGATCGGGCTGAGCGGACTCATCACGCCATCGCTCGATGAAATGGTGCACGTGGCGCAGGAGATGGAACGGGAGGGGTTCTCCCTGCCGTTGCTGATCGGCGGAGCGACGACGAGCCGCGCGCATACCGCTGTGAAAATCGCGCAGCACTATCGCGCCAGCACCGTGCACGTTCTGGATGCATCGAGGGCGGTCGGGGTGGTGAGCACTTTGTTGAGCGACGAACTAAAGGGCGACTTCGACGAAAAGACCCGCGCCGAGTACGCGCGGCTGCGGGAAGAGCACGCGGCGAAATCGAAGGAGAAAAAACTGATTAAGCTCGAGCAGGCGCGAGTGAATCGGACATCGATTGATTGGACGTCCTATACGCCGCCGAAGCCGGAATTTGTCGGGACGCGCGTTTATGCGAGCGCCCCTGTCATCCCGAGCACAGTCGAGGGATCTCTAACTCCTTCAGGTGCGACGTCGCCCTCAGCTAAAGTTAGAGATCTTTCGACTCCGCTTCGCTCCGCTCAAGATGACAACCACAGTGGGACGCACACCATCTCACTCGACGATCTGATCCCCTACATCGATTGGTCGCCGTTCTTTCACACCTGGGAATTGCGCGGACGGTATCCGGCGATCTTTGAGGATCCGGTTGTTGGCCAACAGGCGCGCGAGCTGTTCGACGACGCGCAGAAACTGCTCGACCGCATTCGCACCGAAAAACTCCTGACTGCCCGTGGCACTTTCGCGTTCTGGCCGGCAAAGGCAATCGGTGACGATGTCGAAGTCTACGCGGACGAAACGCGGAGCAAGCCGCTGGCGACATTCCATTTCCTGCGCCAGCAAATGAAGAAGCCGGCCGCACAGTTCAATCATTGCCTGGCCGATTATATTGCGCCCGACGCGATGGATTACCTGGGCGGGTTTGCCGTAACCACGGGCATCGGCGCGGACGAACTGGCGGCGAAATTCGCTGCCGATCACGACGACTACAACGCAATCCTCACCAAGGCTCTGGCGGACCGGCTCGCGGAAGCATTCGCTGAGTTTCTCCATCGGGAAGCCCGCATCGCCTGGGGATTTGGGGGGGACGAAAAACTTTCGCAGGATGAATTGCTCCGCGAAAAATACCGCGGCATCCGTCCGGCAGCGGGATATCCGGCGTCACCGGACCACACCGAGAAGCGCACCCTGTTCGATCTGCTCGGCGCCGAAAAGACCACCGGCATCACGCTTACCGAATCATTCGCCATGCATCCCGGCGCCAGCGTGAGCGGCCTTTATTTTTCCCACCCTGAATCGAAGTATTTTGGTGTCGGCAAGATCGACGACGACCAGGTGCGCGATTACGCCGCGCGGAAGAACGCGAGTGTCGAGTACATCGAGAGGTGGCTCGGGCCAAACCTGGAGCGGTGAAGGCGCTCGGAACTTTTACATGCGTTGGGGCGCGACGCGTGATAAGCATCAACAACACTCCGGGGTGTAGCTTAGCTTGGTAGAGCGCCTGGTTTGGGACCAGGAGGTCGCAGGTTCAAATCCTGTCACCCCGACCACTCTTAATAGCGGTCGACCTATTGAGTATGTTTTCGGCGTATATTCTTAGAAGTCAGAAGACAGGTCGGCGTTATGTTGGATCTTGCCGAAATCTCGATGATCGGTTTAGACGCCACAACGCCGGAGAATCGCAAGCCACCAAACACGGAGTTCCATGGAAACTGATCCATTTCGAAAACTGCTCGACGCGTAGCGAAGCGATCGCAAGAGAACGATATTATAAAACCGGACGCGGTCGCGATGAACTGGACCAACTACATTGAGCAGTCGCCGCGGCGACAGGTCGCAGGTTATCGCCACGGCGACTCAACCTCGACCAAAAGAAACTCGACAGTGATATTTCTTTTTCGATTTC
>JBEEHI010000205.1:0-9397 GCA_041167305.1 Verrucomicrobiota bacterium | reverse complement strand
GCGGTGCTCGCTTCACTGCCGGGGGCGAGCGAATGGAACCGGACGATGAAGGAGACGTTGCTCTGGAAGCCGCGCGCGAAGGGAAGGTAAATCTGGCCGTGCGGATCTTTTTCGAAGAGTCCCTGCTTCGTGGTCGGAACGATGCCGACGATCTCGATCGTTTCTTTTCCCGTTTCGCCGCTGAGATCGCCGGTCATGCCAACGCCGCGGGAGTTATTTTTGGCTTTGGGCGCGTTGTCGCTCGCGTATTGGATGCGCTGGCCAAGCGCATCGCCTTCGGGCCAGAGTTTCTTCGCGAGCACTTCGTCAATAATGGCGACCATCGGTCCGCCGGGCTGCGTGGCTTCGGCCAGATTGAAGGCGCGGCCGCGCGTAACCGGCAGGCCCACCGTGGCGAAGTAATCGGCGCCCACACTGTTCCAGGCGGCGCTGAAGGCGAGGCCTTCAGCGGCGGTCGCGGGCTTGGCGTCGGGTGCCGGTTGCACACCGGCACGCTGGACATTTCGATCCAACGAAATTATGCCGAAGGGAACCGTGGCGGATACGCTGGTGTGTTCGACCCCCGGCAGAGCGGCAAGGCGTTCTTCGAGATTGCGGTAAAGATCCTGGGCGCGTTTCTGGTCGTAACCGGCCAGGCTCGCATCGGTCTCAACGAGGAAACTCGCGCCGGGAGTCAGGCCGGTATCGACGGAGGCCGCTTTGCCCGCGCCGCGAATGAACAGCGCAGCGGCGGTGAGCAAGGCGAGCGAGAACGCGATTTGGGCGACGACCAGCGGATTGCGCGGAAGGAATTTCCACCGGCGCCTAACGACATCTTCGCCGGCCTGTTCCTTGAGATCGGCGACCACGGCGCTGCGCGAAAGCTTCAGCGCAGGTCCCAGGGCGAAGCCGAGCGTGCCGACGACGCAAAAGGCGAACGTCGCCGCGAGAATCGAGAAGTTCGGTCCGGCTAGCCAGACGATATCGAGCGGCAACATCTTGCCGAGCGAAGCAACGAGCAGATCGGACGACCAGAGTCCGAGCACGAGGCCGCACGCGCCGCCGAGCAGCGCGAGGACAAAACCTTCCGTGAGCAGCTGACGCACGATCCGAAAACGGCTGCCACCCAGCGCGAGGCGGATCGCGATTTCTTTCCGCCGCGCGGTTCCGCGAGCGAGCAGCATGTTGGCGAGGTTAAGGCATGCCACCAGCAAGACCACGATCGCCATCCCGAGGAGCATCGGCGCGATTGCTTCCAAGCCACCTTCGCCCGAAGGCGATGTGCTCACGGAAAACCGCGAGATCGGGGTGGTCGTAAAGGTCTGGTCCTTTTGCTCGACCGGGAACGCTTTTTCCAAGTTCGCAGCGAGGCCTTCGAGCGCGGGCCTGGCGCTGGCCGCGGTCATGCCTGGTTTGAGCCGGCCGATGACGATCAATTGTTGTCCCGCGCGATCGCCGAAACCGCTCTTGTTCTCATGCTCGAAATCATTCGCGATCCGATCGTAATTGCTGAGCGGCAGCCAGACTTCGACGGAAAATATTTGCAGCGTCCCGGTGAAGCCGCGCGGCGCGATCCCGACGACGGTGAAGGGATGGCCGTTGACCAGCAACTCGGAGCCGAGCACCGAAGGATCGAGGTTATGCTTTTGCCAGTAAGCGTAACTGACGATCGCGACGGGGGTGTTGCGGCCGAGGGTTTCTTCTTCCGGCAAAAAGGTGCGACCGCGAGCCATGGGAACGCCGAGCACCGAGAAATAGTTTGAGCTCACGATGCCGCCAAATGTCCGGCGGGTGTCGCCTTTCTGGCCGACCCCGATCATGGCGAGGTTGTAGGCCATGACATCGGCGAAGACCGTGTTCTGGGTGCGGATATCCGTGTAGGTGGGATAGGAAAATCCGCGATACGTCTTCGGATTCTTTTTGTCCTGCGAGAAGACCTGGAGGACTTCCTGCGCTTTGGCGTAAGGCGGCGGTGCGAAAAACATCGTGTGGACGAGGCTGAAGACGGCCGTGTTGGCGCCAATGCCGAGGGCGAGAACGATGACGGCCGCAAGGGTGAATCCCGGGGCCTTGTAAAGCTGGCGGAGAGCGAACTTAAGATCCTGGATCATATGAAGTGAGATGCCGAAGTGGAGGCCGCTGGATTCAGAAAGTTTGCGAACATCGACTTCTGGGCTCGCTTCCGCGCCGCTCCTTCACCTTGCCACAACATCGCGGGAACTTCACCGACCGGTTTCCCTATTTCTTAGTGAACCACTCGATAAATCATGAAGAAAACAATCATCCATTTCCTGCAAATCCTCACAGTCGCGCTCGCCGGGTTAGCTTTGGCGCCCACCAGTGCCAACGCCAAACATCAGGGCAACCTTTTCGCGACGGATAACACGACCATTCGCGAATTTGAACCCGATGGAACGCAGACTTTTTTCGCCGCTGGACTGGCGCGTCCTCGGGGCCTGGCCTTCGACAAAAAGGGAAATCTATTCGTGGCGGTGATCAACAGCGGAGCCCCGGGAAGCGGAACGATCGTGAGGATCACTTTGGACGGAAATCAAAGTCTCTTCGCGTCGGGCCTGGATAGTCCATCCGGCGTGGCCATCGACAAGAAAGGAAATCTCTTCGTCGCCGGAGGGTTCGGCACCGTCTACAAAATTACGTCCGATGGCGCCGTCAGCACTTTCGCTTCGTTCGCTCCTTTTCCAGCCACTCAGCTTTTCGGCGATGCCTTCGACGAAGAGGGCAATCTCTTTGTCGCGGATGCTGTCAACGGCGTGATCTACCTGATCACTCCCAATGGAACAGTCAGCACTTTTGCCGTGCTAACCCCGGGCGTGGATGGGCTGGCCTTTGACCGCGACGGCAATCTCTATGTGAGCACAGCCGATCCTGGCGATGGAAGGATCATCAAGATCGCTCCAAGCGGAACCCAGAGCACCTTCGCCAGCGGCCTGGGTGACTGTCGTGGTTTGGCCTTCGATCTCGCGGGCAACCTCTTTGCCGCCGGTCATGGGACAAATCTCATTTACAAAATTGCGCCCGACGGCACCGCCAGCATTTTCGCGACTGGTCTTGCGGTGCCGCAATACCTCGCCTTCGCGCCTAAGGACAAGTAACGGCCCGCGTTTGTCCCTTTCGGAGGAGAGGCCGAAAGTTCGAGCATGGAGTTATCGAACATCAAGGAGGCGACGGAATGGTTCGAGGTGCTGCAAACGAGCAAGCGAAGCCAAACCGCGATGATGACGCTGGCGCCCGGCGAGGCAACAGGCAAAAAAGCGGAAGCGCATAAGAAAAGCGATCAAGTTCTCCTGATGTTGTCCGGGAAACTTTCCGGCAAGGTCGGTCGGAAACGAGTGCGCCTGGAAAATGGCGATGTGCTCCTCATTCCGGCCGGAACGCCTCACCGGTTTAACAATCCCGGCAGGAAGGCGGCGGTGACATTCAACGTCTACTCGCCACCCGAATATCCGCCTGGCACAGCGGGATGATTTTACGCCGGCACCAGCGGCGTGAAATCGTAGGGAGACGAGGTCGCGTTAAACTTCGGATAAAGAAATTTGCTCACCGGCAGGTTTTCCTTGGCCAAGCCGGCGGCTTGTTGCAGCCCTGCTTCGCGCAAGCGGGTAAGCGCCTGCTCCAGCAGGCGCGTGCCGAAACCGCGGTTCCGGTATTCCATCGAGACGCACGGGCCGGGAATCAGGTGCATGTCAGCCTCCGCCTCGGCGGAAATCACAGACGCCCCAATGATGCGAGTGCCATGGCGTAACGCGAGAAAACTGCACGCCGGCGAAGCGAACGCGCGCTCCAGCCACGCCTCGATTTTTTCCGTCACCTCCTGGAGCTCCGGGCTCCACATCGGATCGAGCACGAACGAGCTCGAGATGATCTTGCGCAGTTCCTTTTCGTCCTCGGCCGTGGCCGGCCCGATCTCGTAATGTTCCGGCAGCGGGTTCTCGAAGGTTGGAAGCTGGGTCAAGTCCCAGGTGAATCGTATCCAGTTGCTCAGCTTCATAGAGGTGCCCGGTAGTATCGTTCGCGGATGGGCAGCCGCAACTGCGCTTCCCGTGTAAAACTTCGCGCGCCGGACTGAGGTCTCGTGCGTTGTTTTGCGACCAAATGCGGGTCGCGGCCGCCTAGATCGCCTGGACGGCCTTGAGCGTTTCGTGGAACGAACCGTAAAGCTCGCGATACTGGGCCACGCCGCGCCGCATGACCGGCTTGAAGTTCGCTAGGTCCGCGATGTTCACGATCAGGTCCACGCTCTGCACGAACGCGCTCATGGCGTCGTTCGTCGGAAACTTATGGCTCAAGAGCACGAGGAAATGTTCCCGTCGTTCCGCGCCCGGCCGCCTGATCATGGCGCGCAGGATCGGATTATTTTGCGGGGTCGAGCCTTTGAAGTTTTCGTAAACGATCACGACGTTGTAGCTGTACGTCTTCATCTTCAGGAGGACGTCTTCCTCGAACAAACCGAGGTGCACCTTGTAGGTCATGTCGATCAACTGAGGCACGACCATTTTCTGGTATTGCTGGTGATCGACGCATACCAGGGCGGTGTTGTCGCCGAGATCGAAGAAGGAAGAGTCTTGCGTTTCCATGGTTTAACGGAAGGCATTTGCGGCCACATCGAGCCGCAGGCCGGAATCGAGATCGTTGTCCACGCCGCGCGCTTTTTGGATGAGATCGAGCCCGCGGCTGACGCGACCCTTGCGACTGGCGAACAGGCGCGCGGTCTCTTCCGTGATGCAATCGCTTTCGTAAGCGTTGAGGATCGACTGGTCGAACGTCATCCAGCCAAACGGCGAGCTCGCCTCGATGATTTCGTAGAAACTGCGATGCTCGCCTTCGCCGATCGCGATCGTTTCGCGGGTGCGAAGATTGTTGCCCAAAATTTCCGTGAGCAGTTGCCGGCCGCCACCGACTTTCGGCGCGAGCCGCTGGCTCACGATATAGCGCAACGTGTCCGCGAGGCGAATGCGGAGCTGCTGCTCTTCGCCGAGGGAAAAGAGGCCCAGGATACGGTTGATCGCCTGGCCGGCATCGACCGTGTGGAGCGTGCTCAACACGAGGTGTCCGGTCTCAGCCGCCATCAACGCCACTTCGACGGTGGCGCGGTCACGCATTTCGCCGACGAGAATGACCTTCGGCGCCTGGCGCAACGCGGCGCGCAGACCGTTCGGGTAATTGTTAAAATCGTGTCCCAGCTCGCGCTGGTTGAAGGTGGCGCGTTTCGTCGGGTGCACGAATTCGATCGGGTCTTCGAGCGTGACGATATGCACCGATTGCTCTGCATTGATCTCGTTCAGGATGGCCGCCAGGGTTGTCGTTTTACCGCTGCCCGTCGCGCCGGTTATCAGGACCAGCCCGGTTTTTTCCTTCGCGATCTCCTTGAAAATCGGAGGCAGTTGCAGGCTCTGCACCGTGGGAATTTCGCCTTCGAGTTTTCGCAGGACGATCGAAAAATGACCTTGCTGTCGGAAGATGTTGACGCGGAAACGGGCTTCTTCGCCGAGGGAATAACTGCAATCGCACGAACCGCCGGTGAGATAATCGTAGATGAGCCGGCGGTTCCCCTGCATCAACGTCAATGCGATCTGTTCGGTCTGGTAAGGCGTCAGCGCTTCGATGGGCGGATCGACGTAGACCGGTTTCAGTTCGCCGAAGTCCTCGACCTGCATCGGGTGGCCCACGGAAAAGTTGAGGTCCGAGATACCATCGTAGGTCTGCAGCATCGCGGATAAAATTTTGTCGAGGTCGGGAATTCTCATCGCTCCAAGGTCCTATTCTTCGGTGCCGTCCATCGGCGGTTCCTTGAGGAAGGGCCGGAATTTCTTTTTATCGATTGCCTTGTCGTAGGCTTCCTCGGGCGAAATGCGCGCGTGCCGGAGATGCTCCATGATCGCGTCGTCGAGCGGCTGGTTGCCCTTTTTCTTGCCAACCTGAATCATGCCGGGGATTTGATGGGTCTTGGCTTCGCGGACTAGGTTCGCGATGGCCATGTCCACGACGAGAATTTCCAACGCCGCAACGCGGCCCGGTTTGTCGATCCGTTTGAAAAGGTTTTGGGCGATCACGCCCTTGAGCGATTCCGCTAACGTCGCCCTGATTTGGTTCTGCTGATTGGTCGGGAAGACATCGATGATGCGATCCACCGCTTTGGAAGCGCTCGAAGTATGCAGCGTTCCGAAAACGAGGTGACCGGTAGCGGCCGCCGTTAGCGCCAGCTCGATGGTCTCGTGGTCGCGCATTTCGCCGACGAGGAGGATGTCCGGATCTTCGCGCAACGCACCGCGCAACGCCGCCGCGAAGGAGCGGGTATGCACGCCCACTTCACGATGCTGCACCAGGCAGTTCTGGCTGCGGTGAACGAATTCGATTGGGTCTTCAACCGTGATGATGTGGTCGTGGCGATGGAGGTTTGCGTAATCCATCATCGCGGCCAGGGTCGTCGATTTGCCGGAGCCAGTCGGGCCCGTGACGAGGACGAGGCCTTTTTTTAGCATTGGGAATTTCTTCAGGACCGCAGGCAATCCCAGGTCTTCGACCGTGAGGACGTTTGAGGGAATCAAACGGAACACCGCGGAGATGCCATATTTCTGCTGGAAAAAATTCGCGCGGTATCGCGCCATCCCGGGGACTTCGTAGCCGAAGTCGATATCGGAAGTTTCTTCGAAGATTTTGATTTTTCCTTCCGGCGCGATCTCATAGACCATGGCCTTTAGCTCGTCGTTGCGGAGCGCGGGATAATCCACGCGGACCAGCTCGCCGTTGATGCGGAGCATGGGAGGATTATTCGTGGAGAGATGAAGGTCGGACGCCTTCTGCTCTCCCATCAGCTTGAAGAATGAATCGATGCGGGCCATGGGCGCGCCTTCTTAAAGCTAAATCGGTGCCACCGGCCGGCGGCATTTACCCGTAAAAGACGAGCGCCGGCTAGGACCCGGAGTGCCGGGCGACGTCGAGCGTCGAGCGGATCTGTTCGAGAAGTTTTTCGGCCGTGTAAGGCTTTGGGATGAAGCCCTTGAGGCCTTGCGCGAGCATCGCCCCGATTTTGCTCTGTTCCGCGAAGCCGCTGCTCAACACCACTGCCACTTCCGGATTCAGCGCGCGCAATTCGTCGAAAACGGCGTCCCCGTCCATGACCGGTAGGAAAAAATCGAGAATGATGAGGCCGATCAGGGAACCGATCTGCTGGTAAATTTTTAGCGCCTCGAATCCGTCGCGCGCCAGGATCACCCGGTAGCCTTCATCGGTCAGCATCGCGGACGCGAGCTCCGCGATCTCCATTTCGTCATCCACCAGCAGGATCAGCTCGAGTTTTCCGTTCGGATTCAAGACACTGATTTCCGGTGGGATCGTCTGCGCTTTCGGAGCCGGCTTTTTGTTTTTTTCGCCGCCTTTGCTGCGCGCTGCCGGCTTCTCAATTGGTGTTCGCATCTTCGCCGCGGGTTCGGTTGCGGACCGGACTACTTTGAACTCGGGCGGGCGTGACGGATCGGGAGCTAGTTTCGCCTTGGCCGAGCTTCCCTCGAGGATCCGCGACGTGACCCGATCGAAAAGGTCCTGGGCGGTTTTCGTGGCGAGGTCGACGCGGTCGCCCAGAATTTCGATGTAACTTTGGTCGCCCTTGTTCTGCCGCGCCAGGTCCGCATAGCGCGCGATCTGTTGCAGCATCGAATTCAGCTCGGTCGAAGTGGTGGCGATCCACTTCAAATCATCTTGATCCAGCATAAGGGGGAGACGTCAGGTCTCGTCGCGGTCGTTCCGGCACGCCCAGAAAACACCACCAAATACGGCAAAAACAGCGAGGGCGAAGGAGCCAATTGTGAACATGAAAAGAGAGTCGTTTACCTCAGCACGGTTCATGCCTCTGCCGCGGCCCCGAGTCAACCCCAATTCGTTCGCATCCGCCGCAATTTGTCAGGTTGAGCGGAGTCCAAAGATCTCGACTTTAGACCGATGAGTTTTCGCAACGGATTCTATACCGGCCTGGTCGTCGCCGTGATCTGGGGGATTTACCTGGCGCGACTTTGGCAGGGACAACATCAGATCGATCTCCACAGCGTCCATCTGCTCGCCGCAATCGAGAAGCACGACTGGAAAGCAGTCGGCGAATTTGTCGGCGGCGATTACCGGGACCAGTGGGGAAACGATCGCGCGCTGTTATTGGAACGGCTGCCGGAAGTTTTCCGTGCCCTGCCGAACGCGCGGATCGAATCCAGCGGGGCTTCTATTCAAGTCAACAAGGGTCGCGGTTCATGGACCGCGAGGATCACAGTCAAAAGCAACGGTGAGTTCGCGGACTACATTCAGAACCGGGTGAACTCCCTCGAATCGCCATTCGAATTCGAATGGAAACGCGGCGCGACCTGGCCGTGGGACTGGAAACTGGTCGCCGTCAGGAATCCCGCTCTCGAAATTCCTGAGTATGCGCGATAACGCCGTTATTTCCCGAGCGCTGTCCGCAATTCCACTTTCGCGGCGTCCACCTCGCGCGGCGTAGCCTGGCAAAGGAGCAGGGCGCGCAGCTTGTCGCCCTGATAATGGCGCACGACGAATTTCTTCTTCGCGTAGGCGCCTTTCAAACTGATCCGCGTCGGCGGCAGACTGAAGTCGCCGACGAAATCCATCTTCAGGTCGAACATCTCGGTCCAGAAATACGGGACCTGCTCGTAGCGAATCCGTTTCTTGCCCGTCATGTTCGCGCCCGCCACGAGACCTTGTTCCCGCGCGTTTTCCCAATGGGTTTGCCGCCGCACGCCTCCCATGATGCGGTCCGGATAAAAGGCGAGATCGCCGATCGCGTAGATTCCTTTTTCTTCCGTCTCGAGATACTCACTCACGGGCGAGCCGTGCGGCCCCGAGAGCGGCGTGTTGCGCACCAGCTCGAGGTTCGGTTCCGCGCCGCAGGCGACAACGGCAACGCCGGCCGCGATCCGATTGCCGCTTTTCGTCTGGATATTGCGCAAGACGGTTTTGCCTTCGAACCCGTTCAGGCTTTCCCCCAGTAACAAGGTGACGCCGTGTTTTTCGAAATAGGAGGTCACCCACGCGCCGGTCTCTGGATCGAGGTAGCGGTTCAACAGGTAAGTGTTCCGATGCATCATGCTGACCTTGAATTTCAACTGGCGCAGGCTCGCGGCGGCTTCGCAGGCGAGCAGTCCGCCGCCTACCACCACGATCGTTTTCTCCAACGACGCCATTTCGCGCAACGCGAGCGCGTCCCGAATGGTGCGAAGATAAATTACATTGCCCAGCCCCACGCCCGCGACCGGCGGTCGATAAGGCCGGCTCCCCATGGCCAGGCAGGCTTTGTTGAACTCAATCGTTTCGCCGTTTCCCAGGACGGCGAGCCGGCGATCGATATTGATCTGGGTAACCATCGCGGCAAAGCGGGTCTCGATCTTGTGCTTCTCGTACC
>JBEEHI010000204.1:0-4004 GCA_041167305.1 Verrucomicrobiota bacterium | reverse complement strand
TCCGCAGGTCGGCATCCACTGCGCGTCTACGCGGTGTTGGAATTATCCATCGGTGTAATCGGCCTGCTGCTCATCGTGATAATGCCGTTGGTTGGTCGTGTTTACACGAGCTGGGGGGGATACGGAGTGACGGGATATCTGCTGCGTGGAATTGTCGCGGCTGTTTGCCTGTTACCGCCGACGCTGGCCATGGGTGCGACACTTCCGGCAATCGCCCGATGGGTGAAAACGACGCGAACGGGGGTGTCGTGGCTTGGCTTTTTTTATGCCGGAAATATTGCCGGCGCTGTCCTGGGGTGTTTGCTGGCGGGATTTTATCTGCTGCGCGTCTACAACATGACGGTCAGTACTCTGGTAGCGGTTATTCTGAACATTTTGGTGGGCGGGGCTGCGTTGCTCCTGGCAACGCGAACGAACGCAAGTGCGACGAGCCAGGAAGATGATTCGCAGGCTGGCGAGTCGCGCCCGCAGAAATTCGGCATCTCGGATAGGTTGGTTTACTTCGCGATTGCGCTCTCGGGATTCTGCGCGCTGTCGGCGGAAGTTATCTGGACGCGTTTGCTCGGTCTGTTGTTTGGCGCTTCGACTTATACTTTCTCCATCATTCTCGCGGTGTTTCTCGTTGGCTTGGGCATTGGCAGCGGGATTGGCTCACTGGTGGCAAAAACCATCGATAATCCGCGGGTCGCCTTTGGTTGGTGTCAGCTTCTAAACGTGCTCGCGATGGCCTGGAGCGCCTGCATGATTATGAGTTCGCTGCCGTACTGGCCGATCGATCTTAGGATCCCGACGAACATCGGGCTAAACTTTCAGCTCGATTTTGCGCGTTGTTTTTGGGCGGCCTTGGCCGGGCCGATTCTGTGGGGCGCAAGTTTTCCGCTGGCAGTTGCGTCGTTAGCGCGGAAGGGCGAGGACCCGGGACGACTCGTCGGCGGGATCTACGCAGCAAACACGGTGGGCGCGATTCTTGGCTCGCTCTTGTCGGGCTTGGTGCTGGTTTATTGGTTTGGATCTCAGCGCGCGCAGCAGATCGTCATCATCTTGTCAGCAATCTCTGGGTTGCTGCTGCTCGGACCGATCGCGTTCGCATCAAAGCGGACGTGGTCGGCGAGAGGATGGATGGCGCCGGCATCGCTCCTGATCGCCCTCGGAGTGTCGGCATTACTGGTAGCGACCGTGCCCAAACTCCCCGGAATTCTCGTTGCGTATGGTCGATTCGCCCCGATCTGGCTGGGTCACGAAGGTGACATTTTCTATGTAGGCGAGGGACTCAGCTCTTCGGTGGCGGTCTCGCGCTGGGGCGACGATCGGCGATTGCTTTATCACAACGCCGGCAAAGTCCAGGCCTCGAGTGTCACGCGAGACATGCGTTTACAGCGCATGCTGGGGCATTTCACGACGCTAACGCCCAGGGAACCAAAGAAGGTCCTCGTTATTGGCTGTGGCGCTGGCGTTACCGCCGGCGCAGTGAGCATCGATCCGAGGGTTGAGCATCTCGTCATCGCTGAGATTGAGCCGCTGGTGCCGCGCGTTGTTTCGGAACATTTCGGGGAATACAACTTCAATGTGGTCAGGAATCCGAAAACCGAGGTCGTCATCGACGACGCGCGTCACTACCTGCTGACGACCCACGAGAAGTTCGATGCGATCACCGCCGATCTACTTGATTCCTGGGTCAAAGGGACGGCGATGCTTTACACCAAAGAGTTCTTCGAACTCGCGAAATCGAAGCTTAATCCCGGCGGCGCAGTCACTATCTGGGTGAATATTAATGAGAGCACCCCAGAGGCCGTCAAAAGCCAGATCGCATCGTTCTTCGAGGTGTTCCCATACGGGATCATCTTGGGCAACACCCACAAAGGCCTCGGATACGACACCGTCTTGTTGGGCACAGTCGAGCCCCCGCACTTCGATGTGGACGAATGGCAAGCCAGGTTGGACCAGCCGGAATATGCCGCCATGAAGAAATCTCTCCAGGAAGTCGGCATTTTTTCCGCGGTTGAGCTTTTCGCGAATTACGCGGGGCGCGCTTCAGAGTTGAAGCCTTATACGACTAGCGCCCAGATTAACTACGATC
The DNA here is from genome assembly GCA_041167305.1 of Verrucomicrobiota bacterium. Taxonomy (GTDB): domain Bacteria; phylum Verrucomicrobiota; class Verrucomicrobiia; order Chthoniobacterales; family UBA10450; genus AV80. The sequence continues at coordinate 1,927 of JBEEHI010000204.1, read as the reverse complement.
GCGACCTTCGCCTTCAGTACCTTGCGGGTCTGGGGCTGAATCGTAATGAGGGCGACAAGATTTACGCTGATATATTGCAGTATAACAAATTCCCGGAAGGACTCTTTAGCGGCTCGGAGGAAACGATGACGCACCTGCGGACTGCCGTTGAGGCCGCTGCCGGGGGAAATCAGTGAAAGCCTTCGAATTTAAAATCTGTCGAAGTCTGTGGTAATTTATCTTCACAAAAATGGTTAACATCTCCATCCAGTACACAGGCGATCTGCATTGCGACGCGGTCCACGGTCCGTCGCACGCCAAAATCGCGACCGACGCGCCGACGGATAACAAGGGTAAAGGCGAATCCTTTTCGCCGACTGATCTGGTCGCGACCGCGCTCGGCACCTGCATGAGCACGATCCTGGCGATGGCCGCGCAGGAGCATGGGCTGGATGTGAAAGGAATGACCGTGAACGTGAGCAAGGAAATGTCGAAGGACGCGCCGCGACGGATCGTAGGGCTTCCGTCGGAGGTTCACATTCCGCTACCAGCCAGCACGCCGCAGCGTGCGTTACTCGAGAGCGCCGCGCTCAATTGCCCCGTGCACAAAAGTCTCCCGCCAGACATCGAGCGCCCCACGAAATTTTTCTGGGAAGGATAACGCCGCTGTTCCGCCTCTTCTGTAGCCGCTTCGCTGTGCGAAGCGCGGGAGAAAGCGTCGCAACACTCACGTCGCGCACAGGGCGACGGCTACAGTATTTGTTACTGCCCGAGCACCCAGGCGAAGATCAGCGGCGCGCAAATCGTGGCATCGCTTTCGACCACGAACTTCGGAGTCGAGGCCGCGAGTTTGCCCCAGGTGATTTTCTCGTTCGGCACGGCGCCGGAGTAGCTGCCGTAGCTCGTCGTCGAATCGCTGATCTGGCAGAAATAGCCCCACAGCGGCACCCCGGTGCGCCCGAGATCCTGGTGCAGCATCGGGACGACGCAAATCGGGAAATCGCCGGCGATGCCACCGCCGATCTGAAAAAAACCGATTGAGCCCTCGCGGTTGCGCAGCCTCTTCGCGTTCTTCGTGTAGTAGTCCGCGAGCCAGGTCATGTATTCGATGCCGGTGCGCACGGTGTGCACGTTCCTGACGTCACCGCGTATCACCGCGGCCGCATACATGTTGCCCAGCGTCGCATCCTCCCAGCCTGGGACGACGATCGGCAGATTTTTTTCGCAGGCCGCCACCATCCACGAATGCTTCGGATCGATCTGAAAACTCTTCTTCAGCTTCCCGCCGCGAAGAATCTTGTACATGAACTCATGCGGGAAATAATGTTCTCCGGCGCGGTCCGCCGCCACCCACTCTTCGAGCACGGCCTTCTCGATCCGCCTCATCGCCTCCATCTCCGGGATGCAGGTGTCGGTCACGCGATTCATGTGGCGGCCGAGCAGTTCCTGCTCATCTCCCGGCGTCAGTTGCCGGTAATGCGGCACCCGCTCGTAATGATCGTGCGCGACGAGATTGAAAATATCCTCTTCGAGGTTCGCGCCGGTGCAGACGATCAAATGCACCTTGTCGCGGCGGATCATCTCCGCCAAAGAAATGCCAAGCTCGGCGGTCGACATGGCGCCCGCGATCGTCATCAGCATCTTGCCACCGGCGGCGAGGTGAACCTCGTACCCCTTCGCCGCGTCGAGCAGCGCGGCCGCGTTAAAGTGACGATAACTCTTCGCGATAAATTTCGAGACGGGACCTTTTTTTGCCGCAAGCGAGGCGTTGATCTCTTCCGGACTCTTCGACCGCCGTTTGGTTTTCATCGCTTAGGCAACTTGTGTCAGGCGGGATAGAGCCATTTCATGTAATCGGCGATGCCGGTCTCGAGCGGGTATTTCGGCTCGTAACCGAGATTCTCCCGCACGCTGGTCAAATCGGCCTGGGTGAAATTCTGGTAATGGG
>JBEEHI010000203.1:0-3663 GCA_041167305.1 Verrucomicrobiota bacterium | reverse complement strand
TCAGCTTGCCGTCAAACTCGCGGCCCGGCACCGCGTCGGTTGTCACTTTCACGGCGAGGTCCTGCTTTACCTCGGCCAGTTGCTGCTGGGGGAGCGCGAAATCGAAATAGACCTGGCCCATCGTCTGCAGCGAGACCAGCGGGTCGCCGACCTTCACCATCTGGCCGGGATTGACCGCGCGAATCCCCGCCGTGCCATCGAATGGCGCGCGAATCTGTTTCTTGTCGATGGTCGACTGGATGTTCTCCATCGCAGCCTTCTTCTGTGCGTATTTCGATTGAGCCGCGTCGAACTCCGCCGTCGAAATCACTTTGCGGGTCGCCAAGTCCCGGGCCCGATCGAGATCGTTCTTCGCCAGCTCCTGGTCGGCCGTGGCTGAGCGCAGTTGAGCCAGTTCGGGGGAGACGTCCATCTTCAACAGCACATCGCCCTTCTTCACCAAAGCACCCGATTGAAAATTAATTTCCGTCACGGTGCCGGCCAGCTCAGCGCTAATCATCGCGCCTTGCACGGGAGAAACGGAACCGATCGCGGTCAACATGGGCTGCCAGTCTGCCTTTTTCGCCTCGACGCTGGTCACCGTTGTCGGAGGCGGGACCATCTTTTTGCCAGCCGAAATCATGGCGACAAACTGCAACACCTTGATCCCCGCGATCACAAGAAACAGAACGATCAGGGCCAGGACGACCTTGAAGACGGCGCGGCGAGTCTGCTTCCGCGCGGGCAGCGCGGACCTAACGGGCGCGGAGCTGGGTGACTTACGTGAGAGCAGGTTCGTGTTCATGTTTAAAAAGCAGACGCCACAAGCGTCTCGTCACTTCCAGTTGTCGCGTCCGTCGTTCCGCCGCGGTCATTTCCTGCGGTTGGAGGACGTCGAGCATCAGCATTCCGCGCGCGACGGCGAAAATCAGTTCGGACAGCTCATTCGGTTTCAGACCGTGAGTCGCTGCCTCCTTCACCTCCGGCGAGCGCGCGATCAAGTCGGTAACGCCTTCCATGGCCGTCTCCAAAACATCGCGCACGAGATCGGCGATCGAGGGAGTGCGCGAAGCCTCCGCATACAGATCGACGACGAAAGCGGACAAGACCTTGGGGGAGTTTTCCGAACAATGGGCGGTGAAAAGAATTTCCAGGGACTCAAGAAGGGTCGGTGCTTGACGGGCGCGTTCGAGCAGATCCTGGATCTCGCTTTTGTGCCGGTCGGCCATGGCCGCGATGACCGCTTCCTTGCTTACAAAATAGCGGTAGATCAGGCCGACACTGGTTCCGGCTTCCGCGCTGATATCTTGCATGCTGGTCTGGTGGAACCCCTGCTTGGCGAAACAGATGATGGCGGCCTCAAGGATTTGAGTGCGGCGGTCAAGGCTCGGCTCGGGAACGATTTGCGTCATGGGAGGAGAAGGTGAATGAACGTTCATTCATTGTCAAATCCACGAGGGATTCGCTCCTCGATGCCTTGACGCGGTTCTCTTGTGGTGGCCTGCTGACATGTGAAGTCTCCTCCGAAAAAGGAACTCGTTTTCGATCCGCATATCGCCGCCCATTTTCCTCCCTCGCGGCGCTACCTCATTGGCGTGTCGGGCGGGCGCGATTCCGTAGCGTTGCTGCATCGGTTGGCCGATCTCGGATACCGGCACCTGATCGTTTGCCATCTCGATCACCAGTTGCGCGGACCCGCCAGCACCGCGGACGCGCAGTTCGTCAAGAAGCTCGCCGCCCGGCTAAAGGTAGATTGCGAGCTGCACCGGACGGACGTGGGCGCGCTCGCTCGCCGGAGCAAACACTCCATTGAAAGCGCCGGGCGGATGGCTCGCTATCAGTTCTTCGCGCGGGTCGCCCGCCGGCGCCGCTGTCGCACAATTTTCCTGGGACATCATGCGAACGATCTGGTCGAAACTTTTCTCATCAACCTGTTTCGCGGCAGCGGCCCGACCGGGTTTGTCGGGATTCGGCAGGTCGGGCGGCAAAAGGTCGACGGCCTCGATCTTGAAGTGGTCCGTCCGCTCCTCGGCGTCTGGCGCACCGAGATCGATGCTTATGTGAAGTCGCATCGCCTGGAGTTTCGTGACGACGAGACAAACAAAACCTTCGGGGCGCTGCGCAACAGAATGCGGCAGCGTATCATCCCTTACATCGAGAAACAGTTTGGCCGCAAAGTCCGCGCTTCCATCTGGCGGGCAGCCGCCATCGCCGCCGACGAAGCGGACTGGTTGTCGGGATTGCTCGATTCGAAAAAGACGACAGGCCGCGAGCTTGACGTGAAAGAGCTGCGCGAGCAGCCGCGCGCGGTGCAACGGCGCACCATCCATCGCTGGCTCCAAGCGCGCGATATCTCCGACCTCAATTTCGAAACGATCGAGCGGGTGCGTGCGCTCCTCGATCCGGATGCGCGGGAAGCGAAAACAAATTTGCCGCACGATCGGCATGCCCGGCGGCGTGCCGGAAAAATCTTCATCGAGTAATGCCGCCTGAGGGCCGCGCAAAAGCGTAGTCTTTGCGTGAACACGACTCCTTATTGGTTTGATACTGGGAAGATCAAGGCGTTCGCCGCTCTGATCGAAGACATCACCGTCGACGTGCTCGTCGTCGGGGGCGGCATCACCGGCCTAACGACTGCTTATTTGTTGAAGGAAGCCGGCCTGACGGTCGCCGTCGCCGAGCGAGACCAACTCGCGATGGTCGATACCGGCCATACGACGGCGCACCTCACGTATGTCACGGACCTGCGCTTCCACGAGATGGTGAAGAATTTCGGAAAGGACCATGCGCAGGCGACCTGGGACGCGGGAGCGGCGGCGATCGATCAAATTGAGGAGCTGGTGCGGAAGGAAAGCATCGAATGCGAATTCACCCGGGTTCCCGGTTACCTTCACGCGCCAGTCAGCGGCGGAACGAAAGACGAGCGCGAAAGTTTTCGTGAGGACGCGGCGCTCGCGAACGAGCTGGGGTTCGATGCTGCCTACCTGGACTGCGTTCCGAAAATGCAAATGCCCGGAGTCCGTTTCGCGAACCAGGCAAAATTCCATCCGCGAAAATATTTGTCCTCGCTGGCGGCGGCGATTCCGGGAAAGGGGAGCCATGTTTTTGAAGAAACGGCCGTTGAGAAGTTCGATGCCGAGAAACATCGCGCGAGGGCGAACGGTCATTGGATCAATTACAGCCGTGTCGTCCTCGCGACGCACAATCCACTCGTCGGCGAGGCGGGAATGGCGAGTGCCACGCTTTTCCAAACCAAGCTCGCGCTCTACACGAGCTACGTGATCGGCGCGAAACTGCCGCGCGGCGGGGTCCCAATCGCATCGTTCTGGGACACGAACGATCCTTACGACTATTTGCGCGTCGATCGGCACGCGGACTTCGATTACGCGATCTTCGGCGGCGAAGATCACAAGACCGGACAGGTGGCGAATACCGAGACTTGCTTCCGGCGGCTGGAAGATTCGCTGAAGGAATTGCTGCCCAACGCTGAGATCGATCATCGCTGGTCAGGGCAGGTAATCGAGACAAATGACGGCCTGCCGTTTATTGGCGAGAACGCTGAAGGCCAGTTTCTCGGCACCGGCTTCTCCGGGAATGGAATGACCTATGGAACGGTGACGGCGATGATGGCGCGCGATTGGGCTACGGGCGCGAAAAATCCCTGGGCGGAGTTGTTCGATGTCG
>JBEEHI010000202.1:0-5792 GCA_041167305.1 Verrucomicrobiota bacterium | reverse complement strand
AGAAGCCACGGAAAAAAGAGAGCGCTCGCAATGGCGAGAAGCGCGAGAACGACAAAGATCCAACGCGCTTCATAGAGAGTTTGGAATCGCATGAGAGGGGCATTTTCGGGGTCTCCAGACCTGTGGTCAAGCGCGCCGGATAGGGCCCTTAACCCGCCTTCCGGGAGGCGGGGCCCGGTTCCACAAGATACGGTGGTCGGGCCAGGCCGAAGCCCCAATTTCTTGCGCAAAAAAAGGTCGGCCAACCCTAAAAGATCGGTTGTTGAAACGGGGTTTTTCGCCTATGTTTTTCGACGTATATGCCAGCCTCTGCTTTGCAAGTTCAAGACGACGAGAATTCCGAGAATCAGAAACGCCAAACTGAGGCCACGGGCATCAGCCAGGGGCAGAAATATGACGCCGCCCAGATCGATAAATTAGAGGGCCTCGAGGCCGTCCGAAAACGCCCCGGAATGTATATCGGCGACCCGGACGAGCGCGGGTTGCACCACATGGTTTTCGAGGTGCTCGACAACTCGATCGATGAACATCTCGCCGGTTACTGCACGAAAATCGACGTCACGATTCACGTCGACGGTTCCGTTTCGGTGAAAGACAACGGCCGCGGCATTCCGGTCGACATGCATCCAAAATGGAAGATGCCGGCCGTCGAGCTGGTGCTGACGAACCTGCATGCCGGCGGAAAATTCGGACAGGGCGCTTACAAATATTCCGGCGGATTGCACGGTGTCGGCGCGAAATGCGTCAACGCGCTTTCCGATTGGTTCAAGGTCGAGGTCTATCGCGAGGGCAAGGTCCATCACATGGCTTTCGAGCGCGGCAAGACCACGCAGAAACTCGAAGTGATCGGGGAGCTGAAGAACAAAAAACAAACGGGAACGCTGATCACGTTTTTTCCGGATCCGACGATTTTCACGATCACGACCGAATTTCGATTCGAGAGGCTGGCCAGCCGTTTGCGAGAGTTAGCGTTCCTGAACCCAGGGCTGGAGATCTTCCTGGTCGATGAACGCAGCGAGACGGGGAAGAAGGAGGCGTTTATTTACAAGCGCGGGATCGAGGAATTCGTGCGCGAGTTGGGCGAAAACAAACAGGTCATTCATCCTAAGCCGGTCGTTCTTTCCCGCCAGCGTGACGAGGTGTTTATCGATGTCGTCCTGCAATACAACGACAGCTACAACGACCAGATCCTCTGCTTCGCGAATTCGATTCCCAATCCGGACGGCGGGACGCATCTGACCGGTTTTCGCAGCGCACTTACCAAGGCCGTTAACCAATACGCTAAGACCAACGGCCTGACGAAAGACAAGGATCCGGCAATCTCCGGCGACGATGTCCGTGAGGGTCTCACCTGCGTCCTCAGCATTAAGTTGCCGAATCCGCGCTTCGAATCGCAGACTAAGGTGAAGCTCGTGAACACCGAGATCGACGGCATCGTGAACTCGGTTGTTTACGAAGGGTTGATGACTTTTTTCGACCAGAACCCGCCGGTGGCGAAACGGATTTTCGACAAGGTGCTGACCGCCGCGCGGGCTCGGGAAGCCGCAAGGAAGGCGCGTGAGACCATCCGCAAAGGCGCCCTCACTGGCGGCGGACTTCCCGGCAAACTCGCGGATTGTTCGGAACGTGATCCGGACCTTACCGAGCTTTACATTGTCGAGGGCGACTCGGCCGGCGGCTCCGCCAAGCAGGGACGCGACCGCCGTTACCAGGCGATCCTCCCGATTCGCGGCAAACTGATCAACGTCGAGAAGGCGCGGATCGATCAATTCCTCAAGAACACCGAGATCCAGTCGATGATCACCGCGATCGGCACCGGCATCGGCAAGCCGAAAGAAGAGATCGAGGGAATGGCGAAGAGCAAAGACGAAACCAGCTTCGATATTTCGAAACTGCGCTACGGCCGGATCATCATCATGACCGACGCGGACGTGGACGGTTCGCACATTCGCACGCTGCTTCTCACGTTTTTCTATCGGCAGATGACCGAGCTGGTGCGCGCCGGGAAAATTTATATCGCCCAGCCGCCGCTCTACCAAATCAAACGCAAGAAACGCGAAGAATACGTCGATGACGACGTGCAGCTGAACAAGATCCTCATCTCGCTCGGCGCGGAAGACGTGCGCCTGAAAAACCTCGCCGATGACAAGGAACTTTCAGCCGCGCAATTGAAGGACATCCTCGAGTCGCTCGAGAGGCTGGCGAAGCTCAGCGAGTCAATTCGCCGGCATGGCGGCGATTTCGAGACTTTCCTTGGCGAGCGCGGGAAGAAGACCGGGAAACTGCCGAGCTATCTGGTGAAAGTCCGCGATGGCAACGAGGAACTCATCCATTATTTTCACGACGAGAAAGAAGTCCGGGTGTTCCACCAGGAGAATCCGGACCTGAATCTTTTCGAGGACGAAACCCAGCAGGAATTGCTTCCGTTAGGCGCGCCTTCGACCGTTGCCAAGACGAACGGGGCCAGCCGGCGCCGAGGCAAGCTCGTCGAGCTGCACGAATCGACGACCATCCAAAAAATCATGGGCGAGCTCGCGCGCAAAGGCCTGCAAGTCGATCACTACGCGGCGAGCGATCGACCGATCTTCGAGTTGATCGAAGGCGAAGGCGAGAAAGCCACCGTCCACCCGCTTTTCTCGATCCCCGAGATTCACCAAAAGATCGTCGAGATCGGCCGGCGCGGCGTGCAGATCAAACGGTTCAAAGGCCTCGGCGAAATGAACGCCAAGGAGCTGTTCAACACCACGATGGACCCGGAGAAGCGAAAGCTTCTCAAAGTCGACCTCAACGACGACAACGCCGTCGACGCCGACAAAATGTTCACCATCCTCATGGGCGACGTGGTCGAACCGCGCCGACAGTTCATCGAGGACAACGCGCTGAACGTCCGGAATCTGGACGTTTAAGCGGTTAATTTTCTCCAAAACTTCCTGTGTACAATCCGAACGAAAAAATAGAGCTGATCAACGTAGCCGACGAAGTGTCGAGGTCGTTCCTCGATTACTCGATGTCGGTCATTATCTCGCGGGCGTTGCCGGACGCGCGGGACGGATTGAAGCCGTCGCAACGCCGCATCCTGTATGCGATGCACGATCTGTCGCTCTTCCCGAACCGGCAGCACCGGAAATGCGCGAAAATTTGCGGTGATACGAGCGGTAACTATCATCCGCACGGCGAAGCGGTGATCTACCCCACCCTCGTCCACATGGCGCAGGCCTGGGCGATGCGTGAGACGCTCGTCGACGGGCAGGGAAACTTCGGTTCGGTCGAAGGCGATCCGCCGGCGGCGATGCGGTACACCGAAGCACGCATGACGCATCTCGGCGCGGCGCTCATGGTCGACATGGACAAGGACACCGTCGATTTCGTTCCGAACTACGACGAGACCCGGACCGAGCCCACCGTTTTCCCAGCAGCGTTTCCGAACCTGCTTGTCAATGGCGGCACCGGCATCGCCGTGGGCATGGCGACGAACATGCCGCCGCACAATCTCGGCGAAGTCATCGATGGCATCTGCGCCCAAATCGACGATCCCGACATAACGATCGATGATTTGCGGAAGCACGTGAAGGGACCGGATTTTCCGACCGGCTGCGCCATTCTCGGTCTCGCCGGCATCAAACAATATCTCGAGACGGGCCGCGGCAGCATGAAGGTGCGCGGCAAAGCCGGCGTCGAGGAGTTGAAGGGGAACCGCGAGCAGATCGTGATCACGGAGATTCCCTACAACGTGAACCGCGCGACGCTGGTCGAGCGCATCGCGGCGCTGGTGAACGACAAAATCCTTACCGACATCACCGCGATCCGCGACGAATCGGACGAGAACACGCGCGTGGTTATCGAGCTGAAGCGGGACGCGAACCCGAAGGTCGTCATCAACAATCTCTACAAGCACACCGCGATGGAGAGCTCGTTCGCGGTCAACATGCTCGCGATCGATCACGGCCGGCCGAAGTTGCTCCCGCTCAAGCTCGCGAACCAGGCTTACATCGATCACCGCCGCGAGGTCGTGCTGCGCCGGACGCGTTTTGAATTACGCAAGGCGGAAGAGCGCGCCGAGACGCTCGAAGGTTATCTCATCGCCCTGGCGAACCTCGACGAATTCATCCGCATCATCCGCGGCTCGGCGAACCGCGATGAAGCGCGGGTGAAACTGCTCGCGTTCGAATTCACCCGGAAACAGGTGGAAAAGATCGGCATCCTCATCCGCAACGAAGCGCGGCTGGTCGATGGCCGTTACGCGTTCAGCGAACACCAGGCCAACCAGATCCTGGAGCTCCGGCTGTATCAGCTCACCGGGCTCGAGAGCGAAAAAATCACAAAGGAATACAACGAACTGATCAAGACGATCCAGGACTTGCGCGACATCCTCGCGAAGGAGTCGCGCGTTTTTGAGATCATCAAGAAGGAGTTGCGCGATATCCGGGACAAGCACGCCAGCCCGCGGCTCACCCAGCTCGTCCCCGACGAGGGGGAGATCAACATGGAGGACCTGATAGCGAACGAAGGCTGCATCATCAGCATCACCCACGGCGGGTTCATCAAGCGCACCGCGATCAGCGCATTTCGCGCGCAACGCCGCGGCGGCAAAGGCGTAATTGGCATGACGACGCGCGAGGGGGCGACGGAGGAAGAAGAGGGCGATTTCATCGAGCACCTTTTCACCGCGACCACGCACGATTACCTGATGTTCTTCACGGAATCGGGGCGCGCCTATGTGGAGAAGGTCTACGAAATTCCGGAGATGGGCCGCGCGGCGAAAGGCCGTTCCATCGCGAACCTGCTCGAGCTCCGGGCCGACGAAAAAATCGCGGCGACCATCCGGGTCCAGTCCAAGAGCTCGGGCACGGGCGCGGCGCAAGTCGATGAGACCTGGGACGAAAAATTGCACATCGTGTTCGTCACGCGTTCCGGCATCGTCAAGAAGTCGAACCTTTCGGAGTACAGCAATGTCCGGAAAGGCGGGATCATCGCGATCCAAATCGAAAAGGACGATCGGCTGATCGACGCGAAGCTCACGAACGGCGACAACGAGATCGTTCTCATCACCAAGCAAGGAATGAGTCTGCGCTTCCACGAGGAGCAGTTGCGCGATCAAGGGCGCAACACCGTAGGCGTCTGGGGAATCCGGCCGCGGAAAGGCGATTTGATAGTGGCGATCGCGATCGTGAATTCCAACGCCATGCTGCTCGTCGCCGGGGAAAACGGGATAGGGAAACGGACGCCGTTCGACGATTACCGCAGGCAGTCCCGCGGCGGCAAAGGGATCATCACGATGAAGACCGGTGAGAAAACGGGCAGCGTCGTTGGGGCTCTCACCGTTACCGAGAGCGACGAACTCATGTTGATCACGACCAAAGGCCAGATGGTCCGCACGCGGGTGAAGGAAATCCGGGCGGTCGGGCGAAACACGATGGGCGTGAAACTAATGGATCTCCGCGGAGCGGAAAAGCTCCAGGCGATCGCGCCGGTGGTGAGCCAGGAAAGCGCCGAAGTGGAAGCGGATTCGACGCCGGCACCCGCGGTCTAAAAGAAAAGGGACCCGCCGAGGCGAGTCCCTTTCCAATTAGTGATGACTCAGTAAAAAGCCTAGTAACGAGTCGTTGTCGTCTCCTGGGTGGTGCTCGGCACCGTGCTCTTCTTCATCGTCGTCGATGTCGTCGTGGTCGTGGCTGGCGCCGGTTTTTCCACAACGGTGGTGCACGAGGTGAGAACTAAGGCGACCGCCAGAAGCGGTGTCAGAATGATAAGTTTTTTCATAGTTGGAATGGTTTCCTTCACAGCCAATTCGG
>JBEEHI010000201.1:0-3143 GCA_041167305.1 Verrucomicrobiota bacterium | reverse complement strand
TAGAAGTTTACCTGGAACAAACCGAGATCGCGGCGGGAACCGATCGGCGAACGGTAATGGTCGCAGAGTTCGCCATCGGTGAAATTGTACTTCGCGGCGATGGCGAGCCGGGCCTGATTCAACGCGTTCAGCCACGCCTCGGCGTTCTCCGCCGGAATGCGCAGGGTGCAATTTGCAAACGGTTTTGTGCAGCCGTTAAGCTGAGCCAGATCAGCGGTAACAGTCTCCGTGGCGGACCGAAATAACCGGCGCAATTCCGGTTCGACATAAACTTTCCACTCCGCGCAAATCTCGCTTTCCGACGTCGCGGCCGGCGCACAAAAGATGCGTTGCTGGGCCGCCTCGACGCCATCGACGTTGCAACTCTCGGGAATTTGCCGCAGCAATTCAGCCAGGAAAGGATCGAGTTCGGAAATCTCCAGGCAATCCTCGTGGCGGTGAAATTCCATCGGGTTAGCTGGTTTTCTCGAGGGTGGCCAGGAGCAGGTAGCCGTGAAGCTGCTGGACATAGAGCTCGGCGCGCTCGCGCGTCCCATTCCACAAAATGGAACGGCCGAGCTGATGGACTTCGAGCATATGTTTCTCGGCCTTTTCTTTCGTTAGGCCGAAGACTTTTTGAAACACCATAGTTACGTAGCTCATCAGGTTAACCGGGTCATTGTGAACGATGACCTGCCAGGGAAGATCGAGCTCCTCTGCTGTGCGCGTTTCCTGCTCGATGACCGGATTTTCGACTGACGATCCGAAGGAACTCTGCATTGGCCAAATCGGTTACGGCTCAATCAGACGCCTGGCGCCACCGTCGCCAACCCTCGCGTGGCTGCCCTCTCATGAAAATAAGGCTAACACAGAGTAAGTGCGGTTCAACGGTGGATCGAGCGCTCCGCCGCTCGATGCTTCTTCAAGCTGCGACGCCGCCACTATTTTGCATCGAGCGGCGGAGCGCTCGATCCACCTTCGCCACCAGCTTTTCCTGTAACCGTTTCATTTCCGCCGCGCCGGCGCGCGTCTTGTCATCGTAGCCACGCAGATGAAGGAGACCGTGCGCAATATACAGATACAGCTCGTGCTCGAGCGATGTCCGGAAGGCGCGAGACTGGCGCCGCGCCGTTTCAGCGCTGATCACGATCTCACCATGTTGGAACGTGATGACGTCCGTGGGACCTCCTTCATCGAGGAAGCGGCGGTGAAGCTCCGCAATCCGGCGGTCGGAGACCAGAGCGACGCTCACTTCGTCGAGCCGCGACAGCAGTTCATCTTTTCGTCTGGGAAGTTTGAGGCAGGCCTGTAAAGCCCAGCCGGCAAAGTCCTGCAGCGGCCGCAAGTTGACCCGAACCGTCCGTTGGCGGTTCTGAACCGTTATTGCGGACATGAGCGAAGTATTTCGTTCACGTCAGCGGCCGCGATTCCGCCTGGAAATTCCGCGTGATTAACCGCGCCCCTTTGTTGAACGTGAAGTAGGCCCACGCCCATTGAATCAGGACGGCAATGCGATTGCGGAAGCCGACCAGGAAAATGACGTGGATGAAAAGCCAAGCCACCCAGGCGAGCAGACCGCTGAAGTGAACGAAGCGCAGATCGGCGACCGCCCGGTTCCTTCCGATCGTGGCCATGCTGCCTTTGTCCCAATAACAAAAGCGCTGCGGCTTTCGCTCATCCATCATCGCGCAAATGTTTCGCGCCGCGTGCCGGCCCTGTTGCATCGCCACCGGCGAAACGCCCGGCAGCGGCTTGCCCCCTTGATGGCTGTAACTCGCCAGGTCGCCGATCACCTGCACTTCGGGATGGCCGGGAATCGTCAGGTCGTCGTTCACAATCACGCGACCCGCCTTGTCGACGGGAGCGCCGGTGGTTTTTCCGACGAACGACGCCGCGTTCCCCGCCGCCCAGACTTTCAGACGGCAACGAATGAATTCGTCCCCGACCTGGACCCCCTCTTCCGAAAGATCTTTTGCGTGAATCCCGGTGTGCACTTCGACGCCGAGTTCTTTCAATTGATCCATCGCCTTGACGGAAAGATCTTCGGGGAACGACGAAAGCACGCGTTGATCGCCCTCCACCAAAACCACGCGAGCGCTGGAGGGATCGATGTGCTTGAAATCTTTGTCCAGGGTGTAGCGCGCGATCTCAGCGATCGCTCCCGCCATTTCCACCCCGGTCGGGCCGCCGCCGATGATCACGAACGTCATGGCCGCCTTCTTCGCGGCTTCGTCCGTGATCTTTTCCGCATACTCGAACGCGAGCAGCAAACGCCGCCGGATTTCTATCGCGTCTTCGAGGCTCTTCAACCCCGGCGCCAGTTTCTCCCATTCGTCGTGGCCGAAATAGGAGTGCCGCGCGCCCGTCGCCAGGATCAGGTAATCGTAACTAATCTCGCGCTCGCCGATGTTCACCGTGCGCGCCTCGACGTTGACCGATTTCACCTCGGCCAGGATCACCTCCGTGTTCTTGCACCGGCCGAGGATCCCGCGAATGGGCGCGGCGATATCCGCCGGTGAAAGCGACGCGGTCGCGATTTGGTAGAGCAACGGCTGAAAAAGATGGTGATTCGTGCGATCGATCACGGTCAAATGCACCGGCTCATCCACGAGCTTCTTTGCCGCCTCGAGTCCGCCAAAGCCGGCGCCGACGATGACGACGTTTGGTTTGCGCGCGGGCTCGTTTTCCATCGGAACAAATTTCGCCGGTTGAGAATCGGAAGCGAGGCATTTTTCTGCAGCAAAACCGGTTGTCACGGGCGCTGGCTGCGGTATCTTCCGCGCCTTATGCCAAAGCCGATTGCGCGCAGCAAAACCCGGAAAGCCGTCTCGAAACGGTTCAAGATTACCGGGACCGGAAAAGTCAGGCGCCAACATGCCTCGCGGCGTCACCTGCTCTCCTCGAAGAGCGCCAAGCGCAAACGCCACATGGCGAAGTCCGCGGAAGTTCACAAGACCGACACCGCGCGCGTTAAGATGAACATGCCGTTCGGGTAGGACGCTGTAGCCACGGCCCTGTGGGCCGTTTGAGATCAGCGTCGAATCGCAAAAAGCAGGACGGCCCGCAGGGCCGTGGCTACAAGAAAAGCCGATTGCGCCCGCGCGATCTTTCGCGAACAGTCTCGTTCCGTCAGGGGCTATGGACTGAGGACTTACGAACCCCGC
>JBEEHI010000200.1:0-3173 GCA_041167305.1 Verrucomicrobiota bacterium | reverse complement strand
TGCCGCTACCGTGACCGTCACGACGACGCTTGATGACATCACTCCCAACAATGGGAGCGTCTCTCTTCGCGAAGCGATCACCGCGATTAATGCCGGAAACAATCTCGGCGATCCCGACATCGCGGCGCACACCGTGGGCGCTTTCGGGACGAACGACACCATCAATTTCAACATCGCGGGCGCTGGCGTGAAAACCATCAACGTTGGGACCGATGCAAGCGCCAGCGGCTTTGAGCTCCCGCCGATCACCAAGCCGCTCACCATTAACGGCTACAGCCAGACCGGCGCCAGCACCAACACCCTGGCCAATGGAGACAACGCCGTGATCCTGATAGAGCTGAACGGTACCGGCGCTGGTTCCGCCACCGGATTAGTGCTTGGGCCCACCACCGGTGGCAGCACCATCAGGGGCCTGGTCGTCAATCGTTTCGCTAACGACGCCATCGTAATCCACAGCGATGGCAACTCGATCCTTGGCAACTTCATCGGCGTCGATCCCGCTGGCACGACTCGGATGCCCAATGGTTCGTTCCCTGGTTCCGGCAACGGCATTTACATCCAGAACGCCTCCGCTAACGCCATCGGCGGCACCTCACCGGCCGACCGGAATGTGATCTCCGGAAACGCGCTCGATGGCATCCACGTCGTGGGAGATGTCAATTTTCCCGCAAATGAAAACACAATCCAGGGCAACTTCGTCGGCGTTGCCGCGAACGGCGTCAGCAGTGTGGGCAATCGCACAGAGCCCGCCCCAGCGCCGGGCACCGCCGAGGGCAACAACCTCTTCGGCATCGAGATTTCCGGTGGTAATAATAATACAGTCGGCGGCACCACGGCGGGAGCCCGCAACGTCGTCGGCTTCAACGAGGACGGGATCACAATCGATAACGGAGGTCAGGGCAACCGCATCCAGGGGAACTTCGTGGGAGTGGGCGCCGACGGGGTGACTCCAGTTGGAAATGTGCTGCACGGCATCTCCCTGCGCAGCTCAAATGGCTTGAGCTTTCCCCTCGGCCCCGCACAGTCCAATGAACCAGGTGTTTCCTTTAATCCGGTCGGCGGCACGGCAGCTGGCGCCGGTAACCTCGTGGAGTTTAACGGCACCGGCGGCATCGTCGTCTTCGGTAACCCAGTGTCGGCTTCCGGACAGCCGAATGTAGAGAACCCGATCCAGGGCAACTCCATCTTCAAGAATGGCCGAAGCAACGGCACCCCTGCCCCGCTCGGCATCGACCTCACCACCCAGTTCACCTACCCCAAGGATGACGGCGTCACGCCCAATGATTCCAAAGGCCACGGCGCCCCCAGCGATCCTAACAACTTCCAGAACTTTCCCGTGTTGACGGCCGCGACCTCGAGCGGGGGCACGACGAACATCGCCGGTACCCTCAGCAGCGCGCCCAACTCAACGTTCCGCGTCGAGCTATTCGCCAGCGATCCCGATCCACTCAATCTCCCCGCCGAGGGACAGCAGTTCCTCGGTTTCGTGAACACGACCACAGACGCTAACGGTGACGCCACGTTCAGCGTGTCGCTGAACGTGTCGGTAACTAACGGCCGCATCGTCACGGCGACTGCTACTGACTCTGTCGGGAACACCTCGGAGTTCTCGGCCGGAATTGTGGTACCGACGCAGCAACCTCCCCCCACTCCGACAGCTACGCCCACCGCGGCACCTACCAATGCTCTGAACCTCTCCACCCGCGCGCGGGTCGACACGGGCGACAGAGTAACGATCGCTGGCTTCATTATCACCGGCAACGCTTCCAAGAAGGTGGTCGTGCGCGGGCTGGGACCGTCGCTCACCCGGTTCAACCTCAGCGGCGTGTTGCTCGACCCAGTGCTGGAACTGCGTCAGGCGAATGGCGCCTTGATCTTGCTGACGGATAACTGGAAGGACAACCAGCGCGTGCAAATCGAAGGGACCGCCTATCAACCCACCGATGACCGCGAGTCGGTCATCGTAGCTACTCTTCAGCCGGCAGCTTACACCGCAACCCTGAGCGGGAAAGGCCAGACGACTGGCATAGGAACGGTGGAAGTTTACGATAACGATCCGGAGGCTGACTCACAGTTAGCTAACATCAGCACTCGCGGTTTCGTCCAGACCGGCGACAATGTGATGATCGGTGGATTCATGCTTGGCCTCGGCAGCAGCAATGTGCAGGTAGCCGTGCGCGGCCTGGGACCTTCGCTCAGCCAATTCGGACTAAGTAACCTGCTCGCTGACCCTACCCTGGAACTGCGTGACTCTAACGGGACTACGCTCGTTTCGAACGATGACTGGCAAAGCGACCCGGTGTCAGCCGCGGCGTTAACCGCGCACGGCCTCGCACTGCCGAACTCAAAAGAATCCGGTATTTTCACTTCCCTGCCGCCCGGAGCGTTCACCGCGATCCTGGCCGGAAAGGCCGGCGGCATCGGCATAGGTCTGGTAGAGATCTATAACCTGCATTAGCCTCGGAGGTCAGAGGTCCCTTGATAATAGCCCAGCGCTTTAGCGCTGGGCGACGATCATATTAGTGAACAAGTTCCACCGGGACGAAAGGCCTTGAGTTTATTTGCGCCGCGAACTACCTGAACTCCGTCATCGCTCATGGAACCGCTCGCGAAAATTATGATCAGCGCTTCCTGGGGTATTTTTTTCGTCGTCTGGGTGCTGGCGGCCATATTCACCAAGCGCACCGTCTACCACGAGAGCGGAGCCCGGCGTTTGCGCTACATGATCCCGATCGCGCTCGGCTGTTTTCTCGTGTTCCGCGGCTATCGTCTCCAACCTCCATTCAACACCCATCTTATTCCCCAGACCGATGCCATTCTTGTTCCCGCCGCGATCCTGTGCCTCTGCGGACTTGGTTTCTGTCTCTGGGCTCGGGCCGTTCTCGGGCGCAACTGGAGCGGGACGGTTACGTTAAAGGAAGATCATGAATTGATTGTGCGCGGTCCCTACCGGCTGGTCCGCCATCCCATCTACAGCGGCCTGCTTGCCATGCTCATCGCGACGTGGATGGAACAGGGACATATCGCAGGAATGACCGGGCTCGTGCTCGTGTTCGTAAGCTTCTGGATCAAATTGAACTACGAAGAAGAATTGATGCGCAAACAATTCCCTAAACAGTACGCGGACTACCAAGAGCGCGTGAAGCGCATTATACCGTTCATTCTCTAGTTCC
>JBEEHI010000199.1:0-4241 GCA_041167305.1 Verrucomicrobiota bacterium | reverse complement strand
AACGCCGGCTCCATCGGCACGCTTGACGCCTGGTTTGGCTCGATTGGGTATGCCTTCCAGATCTATTTCGATTTCAGCGGCTACTCGGATATGGCGATCGGACTCGGACTCATGTTCGGCTTTGTCTTCGCGAAGAATTTCGATTCGCCCTATCGCTCGGAATCGATCACCGATTTTTGGCGGCGCTGGCATATCTCACTTTCGACCTGGCTGCGCGAGTACCTCTACAAGCCGCTGGGCGGCAACCGGTGCGGTCTCCGACGCACTTATTTCAACCTGGTGTTGACCATGTTGCTCGGCGGCCTTTGGCACGGCGCTTCCTGGAATTTTGTGATCTGGGGGGCCATGCACGGAGGAATGCTCGCCTTCGAGCGCAGTCAGGGTCGCCAGGGATTTTATCACAACCTTCCCAAACCTTTGCGGGTCGCGTTTACCTTTCTCATCGTCCTCATCGGCTGGGTATTTTTCCGCGCGTCGGATCTGCCCCGCGCCGTCGCTTATCTCAGCAGCATGTTTGGGCTCGGCCATGCCGACGCCGGCGCGGCCTTGCTCGGGGGAATTCTCTACAAACCTTATTATCTGCTCTCGCTCAGCATCGCCGCGCTGGTGGTGTGGGCCGGGAAACAAACCTGGGACTGGACTCAACGCATGACGCTGCCGAAGACGGCTGTTTGTTTCGCGCTCGGGTGGCTCGCGTTGGTCGTTTTGGCCACGCAGGAATACAACCCCTTCATTTATTTCATTTTCTAGGGACAGACGTGGCTGAAGAAATTCCAGATCCAATTGTCGGAGGGGAGGAACCCCGTCCACCGCAGTATTCCCTGCCGCGCTACCGCGACCCGACGCCCGAAACGCACAAGAAGGTTTCGCGCGAAGAGGAAGCCGAACTCGCCCTCAAGAACACGCTTTACACGCCGGGCGCGCGCTGGCTGCTCATCGCGCTTTTTCTCCTTACCATCTTCCTGGTTCCCGCGATCCAGTTTGCGATCGAGCTCCGTTCTCCCCGCCCATCTGGCGGATTTCCGACTCTGGACGTGTACAAGACGCTGCCATCGTGGGCGAAAATTCGAGCGGTGCGGAGCGCGGCGGATTTCTGGCATCTCCTTCCACGCGCCGCGGATCTCAAGGCCGCGGAGAAGGCGATAGAAAACGAGTCGGTGGTTTCGGCGTGGCTCCAGCCGCGTGTCCAGTTTCTGCTCACCGGAAAACTGGGCGTCGGCAACGAACAAGTCTATCTCGGCCGCGATGGATGGCTCTTTTATCGACCCGATGTCGACTACCTGACCGAGCCCCCATTTCTCGATCCTTCCCGGATGAGGCACCGCACTCATGCCGACCGAGTTCAACCCGATCCGGTAAAGGCCATCGCGGATTTTCGCAATCAACTCGCGGCTCGCGGAATTGATCTGATTGCGATGCCTGTGCCGGTGAAACCGGGAATCGATGCGAATCAATTAGCCACCCGCGCCGCCGAGAACGCGCCCCTGCACAACGCTTCCTACCTGGAATTCAAAGCGCGTCTGGAGAAGGCGGGTGTGCGGGTTTTCGACCCGAGCGCCCTGATGATTCAACGCAAGACGGCGGGAAACCTTTTGCCGCTCTATCTGAAAAGCGACACCCACTGGCGGCCGGAGACGATGGAGTTCGTCGCGGAGAATCTCGCGGCTTTCATCCACGCAGCCCCGTCGACCCAACGTGCGGCCCTGCAAATCGCCGACCAGGAAATCAACGGCATCGGCGACATCGCGAGGATGCTGAGGCTGCCGCCATCGCAGAATCTTTACTGCCCGGAAAAAGTAACAATCCACGAAGTCTTATCCGGCAGCACGATCTGGCGACCGAGTAAGGACGCCGAGATCCTTCTCCTCGGCGACAGTTTCTCGAACATCTTCTCACTCGAGGCTCTCGGGTGGGGCGAATCTGCCGGCTTCGCCGAACACCTGAGCCATGCGCTCGGGGATCGCCCGCTCGATTGCATCCTGCGCAATAGCGACGCTGCTTTCGCCACTCGCGAAATCCTGAGCCGCGAATTGGCGCGCGGTCGCGATCGATTGGCCGGGAAGAAATTGGTGATCTGGGAATTCGCCGCACGCGAGCTGGCCTTCGGCGACTGGAAGATGCTCGAGATGAAATTAGGCCAATCGGCGCCGACGAAGTTCTTCGTGCCGAAAAGTGGTGGGTCCGTCACCGCTAGCGGAACCGTCGAAGCTATTTCAACCGTGCCGCGTCCCGGTTCCGTTCCGTACAAGGATCATGTTCTCGCCTTGCACCTGACCGATCTCACCATTGAGGGTC
The DNA here is from genome assembly GCA_041167305.1 of Verrucomicrobiota bacterium. Lineage (GTDB taxonomy): Bacteria > Verrucomicrobiota > Verrucomicrobiia > Chthoniobacterales > UBA10450 > AV80. The sequence goes on along the minus strand of JBEEHI010000199.1, from coordinate 1,946 downwards.
GTGAAGAAACGGTCGGTCTCGAAGCTTTGGTCTACGCCGAGAGCATGCGCGACAACGTGCTCACGGCGGCGGCGCGCTTCCGCTCCGGCGACCGCGTAACGCTGCGGCTGCGTCCCTGGACCGACGTCTCCGATCAATACGAAAAGATAAACCGCAGCGAGATCGACGATCCGGCCGTGCAACTCGAAGAACCGTGTTGGGGCGAATTAAAATAGGTGGATCGAGCGCTCCGCCGCTCGATGGCGGAAATAGCAGCGAAGCCGCAACAACAAAACATCGCGCGACGGAGCGCACGATCCACCTGCAGAAAGCTGCGCTCGCCTCCCTTGCATTTTTAGCGAGGCCGTGCTCTCTAAGAGACCGCTCGTCCAGCTTTGGGCGCGACTACCTGCCAGAGCCACGAACTAAACAAAATCATGGCCACGCTTTTTCTTTTTCTCGCTCAAACTCCGGCTTCTTCTCCCGCGCCCGCCGGCTCGGGTCTTCTGGGCATGCTGCCGTTCGTTTTCCTCATCGTTATCATGTATTACGTGATGATTCGCCCGCAAATGCGCCGGCAAAAGGAGCAGGCGAAGCTCGTTTCGGCTCTGAAGACCGGCGATCACGTCGTGACGGCTTCCGGAATTCACGGAATGATCTCCAACGTCAAGGACACCACCGTGATCGTGAAGGTGGCGGACAACGTAAAGCTAGAGATGGAAAAGAGCTCGGTCACGAATGTCGTCAAATCGACTTAAGGGTGAGGCATTGAGATGACCAAATCGAAAATCCAAAATCGAAAATCGAAACTGCAATGAGTCCCGGCATAATGTTTTTTATCGAGCTGGTATGGCTCGGACTCTTCGGCTGGTATTTCGCGACCGACTACGGGACGCGGAAGCGCGTCCTCGCGCTAGTGCTCGTGGTTATCGCGGTCGGCTTGAGCATCACGATGATTTGGCCGCCGGATAAAAAGATCCCGCTCGGCCTCGATATCAAAGGGGGCACTTCGTTCCTGATCAGGCTCCAGCAAACCGACAAGGACAAGGAGATCACCACATCCATGCTCGACCAGGCGGTCGAGGTGATCCGCAAGCGGGTGGATTATTTTGGAGCCAGCGAACCGATCATCAGCCCCGTGGGCAAGGATCGCATCCTGGTTCAAATACCGGGGCTTAGCGCGGAGAAAATCCAGGAAGCGCGCACGCAGCTTTCCCGAGTGGCGAAACTGGAGTTCTCCCTGGTGCATCCGCAGAGCGCGGAACTCATCCCACAAATCGAATCCGGGCAGGGCATCCTGCCGCCGGACTACCGCCTCGTCGTTCACACTTCCGAGGGCCGGGATGGCAAAAAGCAGGAAGAGAAACTCCTTGTCCACAAACGGCCGGACCTGACGGGCGACCACATCACCCACGCAGTCGCAGTCTATCAAAACCAATGGGAGGTCAGCCTCGAACTCGATGCCGAAGGAGCGAAGCGTTTCGATGAGCTCGCCGCCGCCCACTACCAGGAGCGTTTCGCCATTCTTCTCGACGGTGTCGTTCAGTCTGCCCCTTCGATCAACGCGAAGTATTTCGGCGGTCGCGCCTCAATCAGCGGGCGGATGGACGAGACGGAGTCGAGGAATCTCGCCAGCGTGCTCGAGAACCCAGTGCAAACGCCGGTGAGCATCGAAGAGGAGCGCAGCGTTTCGCCCACCCTCGGCGCTGACTCGATCCGCGCCAGCATCATGGCGGGTCTCGTGGGCCTGGCGATCACGCTGGTCTGCGTTCTCTTTTATTACCGGTTCGCCGGGCTGATCGCGTGTCTCGCCTTGCTCATCAACATCGTGTTACTCGTCGGGTCGTTCCAACTGATTCCGGGGGGCGTTGTCCTGACCCTGCCCGGAATCGCGGGCATCATCCTCACCATCGGCCTGGCCGTGGACGCAAGCGTCCTGATCTATGAACGGTTGCGGGAAGAACTGG
>JBEEHI010000198.1:0-2737 GCA_041167305.1 Verrucomicrobiota bacterium | reverse complement strand
AACGTGCGGCCGCCCAGTTCCATCCCGACGTCACGCAACTCGATCACGCGGTTCGCCAGCTTCGGCGCCGGCGGGATAATGAGATCGACGTCCAGCTCCGCTTCCGGCGCCTCGTTCGCCGCCATCTCGAAGTAGCGCTCCACTCGATCCACCGATTTCGTCCGGCGCGCGCGCGGCGCCTTGCGCACCCAGGCCAGCTCACGCTTCAGGAACTTCTGGCGCTTATGCTCCTGCATTTCCTCCACCGCCTGCCGTTCCGCGCGCGCGATCAGGTAATCCGTGTAGTTGCCTTCGTAGCTGTGAAATTTTCCGCGTGAAAGCTCGAGCACGCGCGTCGCGATGCGATCGAGAAAATAACGATCATGCGTCACGAAGAGGCAGGTGCCCTGGTAACGCGCGAGAAAATCTTCCAGCCATTCGATCGAGCCGGTATCGAGATGGTTCGTCGGCTCGTCGAGAATCAGAAAATCCGGGCGCGCCAGCAACGCGCGGCAAAGTGCGACCCGGCGTTTTTCTCCGCCGGAAAGAGTCGCCACCATTCGTTCCGACTCCGGCGCGTGCAGATTCGTGATCAAACTCTTGATCCGGTGCTCGAGGTTCCAGCCGTCGAAGTGCGCAATCTGATCGAGGAGGATTCCGCTCCGCGCGCCTTCCGCCGGCGCGGTCTCGTATTCGGCGATCAAATCCAGGACGCGTTGCGCGCCGGCAAGGATGTTCGCGTGGACCGTCGCCTTCTCATCCAGCTCGAACATCTGCGGCATGTAACCGACAACGAGATCGCGCCGCTGATTGAACTCGCCCGCATCCGGCTTCATCACGCCCGCCGCGATTTGGAGGAACGTCGATTTCCCCGAGCCATTGCGCCCCACCAGGCCGACGCGTTCGCCCTCGAGAATCGTGGCCGTCGCCTGATCGAGCACCACCTGGTTTCCGAAACGCACCACGAGCCCGCTCGCGCTGGCCACAGAATTCAGGACCGGTTCCGACATCCTTCCAGATAACACATCGCCCGCTTGCTGCCGCCTGGCGCTAGGAAACCTTTCGGCACGCTCGCATTTCAACAGCCACTTCGCAGAGCAACCAGAGAGCGAAAAATTGCGCAACGGTGGTAAAGAACATTTGCACGGTGAGGTAGCGGCGAACTTCCAGGGAATTGACGATGGCTACCTCAAGGCAGGCGGCCGCGTTATAGGAGTACACGAACAAGACCAGCAGCGTCAGCCAGCCTAAACGCCTTAGATGAGGCTGCTGAAATAATACGACTGCACTCACAGCGAGGGCGATCCAAAGCAACGGCCGGTAAAGGCCTGCAATAATAGAGAGCGTCATTCGGATGGGAATGGGCTGGCGAAGGATCGGCGCGTTCCGCGCGAGTGATTCCGTCCGGCTCACGAATTCCACAGCGGGTGCGTAACCCATCCACAACTCGGGATCGGGTTCGATCCGGAGGGCAAACGCGCCGTCCCCATATTTATTCGCCAACGGAAGGGATTTCTCGCGGTTGTAGGCGGGACACATCTCCGAATAAAAAACCGACATCTGGATTTGGATTTTCCGGGCGACCGCCAACGGACGGCCCTGCCAGATTCGCCAATAATAGAACCGATAAAACGCGGACGGATCAGGACCATTCTTCCCGAACTCCCGGAGCAATTGAGCGACGATTGAGTCCGGGTTGTACATCAGATAATCCGGATCGAAGCCGAAAGACCAATAATGGTCGGGACGCGCCTTCAAGGATTTCGCAATTTCGGTGCTGAGTGCGGCATGCACGTGTTCGAGCCATGCCTGAGAATACGGAACTGAGGCGCCGCGTTGGATATCATCCGCTATTTGGTCGCGAATGAGGTCGGCATGGTTCACGAAAAGCGTGGCAGGCAGGAACGGCGGGCTTAGTTTGTCATCGCGGCAGAGTAAATACTCAGGCACTAACAACAAGGCCGCGCCCACAATCGCCCCGGCTCCCAGCACGATCTTTTCCCGGAACCAGCCTCGCTGGAAAAAAAGAATCGCCACCGGCGCGACGGCGACGATCGCGATCAACCCAAAACTGGGCTTGGCGGAAGCGAGCAGGACCGCTGTGAACACGGTCCCGATCCCGTGCCCGACGGAGGCGCGCGGCCGTTTCTCCACGAAACAGCAGGCCATAAACTGGATGGCGAAATAGAGATTGAGGCTGACCAGGAAGGCGCACACACCTTCGGGTCGAAGTTGCATCTCGGCTCGAATGGGTTCCGCGGCGAGAAGCAGAATCGTCGCTGCGAGCAATCCCAATCCATCGTGGACCGCTAGGCTCAGCCGCGAATCCCGCACGAACACCCGAGCGCGCCGCCACGTGACCAGAAATAGGGCGACGGCCAGAAGCCCCAGCAGGTGTTGAGCGATCACAATCGCGCGAAAGTCCTGGAACACGCGCAGGAGCGAGAAAACGAACGCCGGATAAACAAAGTTGCGCCCGTAGGTGTGGCCAAACTCCTCGCCGACTAGTTTCCTCAGCGCTGGCGCGAGATAACCCCAGACATCCGAATCAGCGATTGGATCGAGGGGCAGGGCGAATCGTTGCCAGGCCGCCACGGCGAAGAGCACCATAACCCAGGCCCAAAAATAGATTCGCCAGTTTGGCTGGCTGGACGATTTGCCGCTTGCGACGCGTTCGATCATTTCCCAAGGTGCCGCCGATGTTTGAATTGACGGCGACCGATAGGAACACAAGAGCGCGCCGAGGTCGCTTGAAAAC
>JBEEHI010000197.1:0-4147 GCA_041167305.1 Verrucomicrobiota bacterium | reverse complement strand
TTGCGCTCAACAAAGAATTGATGGCGGTTTATCCGTTCTGCCGGCTCACCGACACCGCGAACGTGCTGATCATGCCGGCATTCCACTCGGCGTCGATCTCAACCAAGATGCTGCAAGAACTCGGCGGCGCCACCGTGCTCGGGCCGCTGATCGTCGGCCTCGATAAGCCCGTGCAGATCGTTCAGCTCGGCGCCAAGGATTCGGAAATCGTCAACATGGCGGCGCTCGCCGCGTTCAATGTCGGCGGGTGAGCCCGGTTAACCATCGCCCATCGCGCGGGTGGAAAGATCGGTCGCCGGCGTTACATCAGATACAATTTCCACCGGAGACACGCCGATGCGTAAGGTGACCCTCGTTGCCGCACTGCTCGCGGTGAGTGCGGCTTCGGCTGCTCCCGCCGCGGCGCAGTATTATTACGCTGAGCCGCCGCCGCTGGTGGTTGGGCCTCCGGTTCCGTATTACCAGTACTATTACCCGCCGGCATCGGCGGAGCCGCGGCCCTATTATCGCGCGACCGGCCAGCCCGATCCCTGGCTTTCCGGCACGCGCGGGCGGATGAACCAGGGCGCCTCGCCCAACTATCCGGAAGGTCCGGGCAACCCGCGCATTCGCTAAAATCTCAGCGCCGAATTTTGACCTTGTGCTGCGCGACGGGAATCTGCGCGCGCACCTTGGCGACGCGCTGGGGATCGATGCGCGTCGAGACGACGCCGACTCCGTCCGATGCTTTGGCGACGACGTGGCCCCAGGGATCGACGACAATCGAATGGCCGTAGCTCTGGCGCACCTCGTTGCCGGCCGTGTAGAATCCCGTCTGCGCCGCGGCGAGGAAATAGGTCTCCGTCTCGATCGCACGCGCGCGGCAAAGCACTTCCCAGTGATCCTTGCCGGTCTGCATAGTGAAATTGGACGGTAGCGCGATCATCTTCGCGCCTTTCTCCGCAAGCGCCTGGAAAAGATCGGGGAAGCGTAAGTCGTAGCAGATGGCGCAGCCGATGGTGACGCCCTCGCATTCATAGGTCGAGATCGCATCGCCCGGCGCGAAGGCGTTGCTTTCGCGGTAGCTCACGCCATCGGGCGTCGTGATGTCGAACATGTGGATTTTGCGATAGCGCGCGATCTCTTTGCCGTCGCGATCGAAGACCACGGTCGTGTTGTGGATGCGGCCGTCGCCGTCCCCTGCGTCGCTCTTTTCAAGAATGGAGCCGGCATGGATGAAGACGCGGTGCTTCGCAGCTAATTCCTGGCACATCGAATAGGCAGGTCCGCCGGGAATCGTCTCCGCCGCCTCGGCTTTGTCGCGGCGCGAGCCGCCCATGAAGTCGAAGACTTCCGGCAGGCAAATCCAGTCCGGCCTCTCTTCCGCCACGGCTGCCTCGATCAATTCACGCGCCGCCGCGAGATTGACCGCCTTGTCGTCACCCGAGTTCATCTGGATAAGCGAGACTTTCATGCCGCTCTCTAGGACGCCTGTGCTGCCGTCAGCAAACCTATACCAGGTGTCGGTCACGCGGCTATACCAGGTGTCCGCCGTTTGCGAGAGGCTCCCGAGGCGCAGGTTCCGTATCCGACCCGCAGGCGCGGCTTCCCGGCCGCTTCGCATGAGGCGCGGGCTCTTCGTTGGTTTGGTCGCGATGCAAATCGCCTCCTTGCCCTGAGGGTCGAGCGATCGCCGAGATCGATCAGTTCCGCGTCCGATTTGAACGTGGTGTGCAGCTTTCAAGGAACCCTGCTTTAATATTCCGGTCCCAGTCTCTGATTTAGGTCTGCAGCGCCCCGCGTCCCACTTTGCAAGAGCTTAATCAATGATAAATCGTGCGAAGGGAGGTGGCTTACCCATCCGACGCAGATGGCCGCGGATCGTGTTTGTCGTTCTACTCGGCCTTCCGATAGCATTCTTGGTGGGCATCCAATTCATCCCCAACAGGCCTGGGAGAGGAATAACCAAGCTTTACACGTATCGCTTCGCGGCAACCAGGGACCGCTTCGCTTTTCTCCATTATGTAAGCGGTGATGAACGCGACCTGATCGCATACGATTCGACCCGAAACAAGCTAACAATCTATCGATCGAAATCGCTGACCATCTGGACATTATCGCCCAACGGCTCAAAGCAGGGCGCGTTTCTGATCGGCTGTTCAGAGGGAATTACTCCTGATCAATTACGATCGGGTCAGAAGGTCAAAACTACACTGTTTCAGTGTCAAAATGAGAAATGCTCTCCAGTATTTGACTTCGACGGCTCGATCGACAGCCTACTCGATCTCGGCGAGGGAGACATGATTTTCATCGGCGCCAAGCCGCAGATACTCCAGAGGACTGCTCCCTTTTTTCCTGCCTTCTCTGCCGACTTCGTCGGCTATCGAGTATTCGACTTTTATTTCCGCACGCGAGATAGTCGCATCGAACGGATCACAGAGTGGCGGGCTGTCTTCGGTTCGGCAAGTCTCGGGGACGACCGGATTTTATTCAATTTTTCTCCCTTGCCGGGAAGCCCCACACCGCAGCCACCATCTTATCCGCGCAGGAGCAACATATGGGCCGCCAAGGTCACCTTTGACGATGGCGTTCCGCGCCTTGCATTTGATGGAGATCGCCCGTTCATCGAGCACGGCAAGGACTACGATACAAAGCCATCGATCTCGCCTGACGCTAGTAAGACGGCATTCCTTTCATCTTCTGAGCACACCGCCAGCAAGGGGCGCCGTTACGATGTGGCGGTCGTCGACAATGCGTCAAAGGATGAGCTGTTCACGGTCGCGCCTGAGGAGGGCACCCAGCTCTCACTACCGGTCTTCGTCGACAACGATCACGTCAGGTTCATGTCGTTCGATGGCCAGCGCTATTCCTTCAGGGAGATCAGCGTGTCGGCGAAACAGGAAAAGCTTCTGGGCCAGGTGACTCCCGCGGATATTTTGCATGCAGAGGTCGTCTACCTCGAGGACCCGCAGCAGGTACATTGACCGGCCTGCGACCGCGTAGGCGTTGCGTCTCGCCGCTACGGCTCGAGGACGGAATCCCAATAGAGATAGTCCATCCAGCTTTCGTGCAGATAATTCGGCGGAAACAGCCGGCCGTTCTGATGCAGGTCGTGCACCGTCGGCTGATACGGCATGCGCGCCGGCCACATATGCGCCTGGCGCGACAGGCGATCGCCCTTCCGAAGATTGCAGCCGGAACAGGCCGCGACGACGTTTTCCCACGTCGTGGTGCCGCCTTTCGAGCGCGGCACGACATGGTCGAAGGTCAGTTCATCGCGCTCGCCACAATATTGGCAGGTGAAGCGGTCGCGCAGGAAAACGTTGAACCGCGTGAAAGCGGGGTGACGCGATGGCTTCACATAATTCTTGAGCGACACCACCGAGGGCAGCGCCATCTCGAAGTTTGGGCTCCGCACAACCCGCTCGTAATTCGAGACGATGTTCACCCGATCGAGGAACACGGCCTTGATCGCGTCCTGCCACGACCACAGCGACAGTGGATAATAACTCAGCGGCCGGAAATCCGCATTGAGAACGAGCGCCGGACAGGCCTCGGGCGACACGAGTGGATGAACATGAATCGTCAACCCGGGCACCTCCTCCCGTCGTCAAGCCCCTTCGAATCTGCCGCCCGCATATTCTACAGGGCTCGTGACGGGCTTGTGAACCCCCACGCGCGCATGAGATCACCGCGTCGGGATCGGCGTTCCGCTGCGGTAATCATAAAATCCGCGCTTTGTCTTTCGTCCGAGCCAGCCCGCTTCCACATATTTCACGAGGAGCGGGCAGGGCCGGTACTTCGAATCGGCGAGGCCCTCGTGCAGCACCTGCATGACGGAGAGGCAAACATCGAGGCCGATGAAATCGGCGAGTTGCAGCGGCCCCATCGGGTGATTGGCGCCGAGCTTCATTGCCGTGTCGATCGAGTCGACGGAGCCGACGCCCTCATACAGCGTGTAGATCGCCTCATTGATCATCGGCAGAAGAATGCGATTGACGATGAAGGCCGGGAAATCTTCGGAGACGGTGACCGTCTTTCCGAGTTTCAGGACGAAATCGCGCGCGGATTCGTATGTCGTATCTTCGGTTGCGATACCGCGGATCAGCTCGACGAGCTGCATGCGCGGCACCGGATTCATGAAATGGATGCCGATGAATCGTTCGGG
>JBEEHI010000196.1:0-3056 GCA_041167305.1 Verrucomicrobiota bacterium | reverse complement strand
GCGAAGATCGAGCGGATGCGCGCGCTCGGGGCAAAACTGATTCTGGTTCCGTACGAAGTCGCGTGGCAGGCGCTTGAAGCGCGCTCCTATCCCGGAGCGGAAGGGACTTTTGTTCATCCGTTCGATGACGACAATTTCATCGCCGGTCACGCCACCATGGGTCTCGAGATTCTCGAGGACGAACCGGAGACCGCCGCGGTCATTGCGGCCATCGGCGGCGGCGGCTTGATCACCGGAGTAGGAAGCGCGATCAAAGCTTTGAAGCCGGATACAAAAATCTGGGGCGCGGAACCGGAAACGGCGGCGCCGGCGGCTCTCTCCTTCGAGAAAAGTTCGCCGCAAGTTTTCAAGAACTGGCAGGCCTCTTTCGTGGATGGCGCCGGCGGCCAGAGCATGTTCCCGCGCATGTGGGAACGGATGCAGCCGTTAGTCGATGGTTACATTGTCGTGACGTTAGAAGAAACGAAAGCCGCCATGCGGATGATGGCCGAGAAAGCGCGCGTCATCGCGGAAGGCGCGGGCGCTTTGCCCTTGGCGGCGGCGCTAACCGGCAAAGCCGGCAATGGTCCGATCGTGGCGATCGTTTCCGGCGGAAACATTGATTTAAAGAAGTTCTGCGAACTGATAGGCTCACAGACATGAAGATTATCGCGTTAGGCATCGCGGCCCTGCTGATCTTGGTGGGACTTACCGGAGTTCTCTGGCCAGAAGGGCTGATGGAGCTCGTGAAATATTCTTTCACCTCTGCGGGTATCTACGTCACCGCGATCACGCGAATGGTTCTGGGAGGGTTGCTATTGGTCGCCGCCGCGGCCACGCGGACGCCGAAAACCATTCGAGTGATTGCCGTCCTCATGTTTCTTGCCGGGGTGGCGACGGCGTTGATGAGCCCGGACCGGGCGCAAGTCCTCGGGAACCGGATGCTGGAACGCGGCCCTGATTTTCTTCGCATCGCCGCCTGCTTCCCGCTCGCCGCCGGCTTCTTCATCCTGGTCTCCACGCTTACCAGGCCTCGAAACTCGTAGTTCAGCTTTACAATTATGAGCGGCATGAAAGACATGACCCAGGGCTCGGTCACGCGGCATCTGCTGCACATGGCTTCGTTCATGGCGGTCAGCATGATGGTCCAGACCTTGTACCTTCTCGCGGACCTTTACTGGGTGGGACGGCTGGGAAAAGAAGCGATCGCCGCCGTGGGTCTCGCCGGCAACTTGATGATGGTCGTGCTGGCGCTCACGCAGATGCTGGGCGTGGGAACCACCACCGTTATCTCGCATGCCGCCGGCCGGAAAGATCAACCAAGTGCGGAACGGGCTTTCAACCAATCGGTGGTCCTTTCCCTGGTGGTCGGTTTGCTTTTCGGCGTGGTTTCTTTTCCTCTCCGCCAGCAATACAGCCAGTCACTCAGCGCCGATGCCCCGACCGCCGCGATGGCCGTGAGCTACCTGGGATGGTTCATTCCGGCGTTAGTGCTGCAATACCCAATGGTGTCGTTAGGCTCCGCCCTGCGCGCCACCGGAATCATCAAACCTGCGGTGGGCTTGCAAGTGCTAAGCGTGATCCTGAACATGATCTTCGCGCCATTGCTCATCTTCGGCGTCGGCCCTTTTCCGAAAATGGGCGTGGCCGGGGCGGCCCTGGCGACGTTCCTGTCGATCCTGATCGCGAACATCCTGACGATAATTTATTTCGAAAAGAGTTATCACTATCTGCGGTTCCGGGTTTCGCAGTGGCGCCCGCAACTAAAAATCTGGTGGTCGATGTTGCGCATCGGTCTGCCAGCCGGCGCGGAGTTCGCGTTGATGGCGGTTTATATCGTGGTCGTCTACGCCATCATCCGCGGGTTCGGCGCGGCGGCCCAGGCCGGGTTCGGCGTGGGCGCGCGCGTGATGCAGGCCATGTTTCTCCCGGTCATGTCGGTGGCTTTTGCCGTCGCGCCGGTCGTCGGCCAAAACTTCGGCGGCCGCCGAGCCGACCGGGTGCGGCAGACGTTTTATTCTGCGCTCGCGATTACGACCGCGATGATGGTGTTGCTGACCCTTCTCTCTCAATTCGCCGCAGGCGCATTCATCCGTGGTTTTTCGGGAGACCCAAGCGTGATCAGTTTTGGCAGTGAGTATTTGCAGATCATCTCCCTGAATTTCGTGGCGATGGGGATCGTGTTTACTTCCTCGAGTGTGTTCCAGGGGATTGGGAATACCTGGCCGCCATTGATCAGCTCCGCGACGCGTTTGCTTTTCTTTGCCCTGCCGGCGGTCATCATCTCGCGCCTGCCTGGATTCCATCTCAAGCAGCTCTGGTATCTGTCCGTTGTCTCGATCCTGTTACAGGCAGGCGTTAACGTGCTTCTGTTGCAGCGCGAGTTTAGAAAAAAACTCGTATTTCACGACACCGATCATCTCGCGCCCGCCGGATCAGCGAGTCCGGCCTGAGCGCATGAGTTTCCAGAGCCGGCTCGGCTGTTGGTTTGTCCGAGCGCGGATGAAGAAAAAGCCGAAGGGCGAGCGAGCGCTAGTGGACTTTACACGCCGCGCGTTCGAGCCGCCGGCCTGGCACGTGAAGCTGCATTCCCGCGGCGTAAATATCGAGCCCGCAACGGCCCCAGTGAAAGGCGAATGGATTCTACCTCCCGGTATTACCGAGAAAAATTCGGCGGTCTATTACCTTCATGGAGGCGGCTACATTTCCGGTTCCGCGAAAACGAACCGTCCCATCACGGTGCCGTTGGCGCGCCGGCTGAAGCGACGCGTCTTCTCGCTCGATTACCGGCTGGCGCCCGAGCATCGTTTTCCAGCGGCGATAGAAGATGCGGTCGCTGGTTATCGCTGGCTTATCTCGACGGGCGTCGATCCACGCCAACTCTCCGTCGCGGGCGATTCCGCGGGAGGCGGACTCGCGCTGGCGCTGGTCATGGCGTTGCGCGATGCGGGCGAAGAGTTGCCGAGCTGCGTCGCGTGTCTCTCGCCGTGGACCGACATGACGGGAAGCGGCGAATCGATTACCACGAACTCAGATCGCGACGCGATGTTTCGCGGCGAAGACATCGGCGCGTATGC